>PMOH01000213.1 GCA_003161515.1 Deltaproteobacteria bacterium | reverse complement strand
CGTTTGAGTTCCCCTTGGTAGGAAGTCGCCATCAATGCTCCCTCGTGTCGATTATCGACGATTCGCTTGACTGCGCGGTTAGCGTAAGCTTCTCTTCAACCGGCATACTAACAATCAATGCCAAGTATCGAACCACTCACGCAAGCGCCCACTGGCCGATCGCGATGCGCGCCATCTGACGCCACCGGGGGAATTTAATGTACTTTGTTCGCGGCTTCGTTCTCGCTCTTCACATCTTCGGCGTGATCTTCTGGATGGGCGGACTTTTGATGATCACCAGCCTGCTTGCGCGCGTGCCCGAAGAAGTCGGGCTGCCCAAGGAGCGTTTTCTCGGCGCGGCGCGCGGCTTGTTCGAATCAACGATCAATCTCGGCGCAGCTATCAGCATCATACTCGGACTCATACTGATCCTGATGGATCCGTCGGTGCTGCGGCACGGATGGATACTCGCGAAGCTGCTGCTGGTCGCAATCCTGCTCTTTTATCACGTGCGCTTTTATCGCCGGATCAAGTTCCTGGAGAACAATCCGAGCCAGTCATCGAGCCGCGAGTTCCGCGTCATTCACGGGATGGTAAGCGCGCTGCTGATCGCAATCCTGGTACTGACGGTGCTCAAACCTTTCTAACAGACAGCCGCCTTTCTTTCCGATTCCCTCGCGCGTTATCGAGAGATGCTGAGCGACTCTTTAGGTGATCGATGAAAGCTCGCAGCTTCGGCATCATTTGGTGGCGGCTGGGATAATAGAGAAACACACCCGGCGTCATCGGCGCGAACCGCTCGAGCACGCGCACGAGCTTTCCGGCAGTCACTAGTCCAGCGGCGATCGGCCCAGGAACTTGCGCGAGGCCCATGCCTTGCGCGGCCGCGCCGAGAATGGTGGGAAAGTCGTGGGCGATTAGCGGTCCCGAAACGATCGCCTCAACCGGCTTGTTGCCGTTGATAAAGGACCAGGGCGCGATCGACCCGTTCGAGCGGCGCATGCGTAAGCACGCGTGCTGACGCAAATCGTCGATCTGCTCGAGCCGTCCCCGCCGGCGTAAATATCCGGGGCTGCCGACGACAACGAGCGGAAACGACGGCGTCAGCCGCACCGCGATCATGTCTGCTGCGATGAACTGGCCGAGCCGCACGCCGGCATCAAATCCTCCCGCCGCGATATCGACCAGTTCCTCACTCGCTGCGATCTCCACTTCGACCTCAGGATTAGCCTGGCAGAAGGATGCGATCAGCGGCTCCAGCAGGATCGGCACCACCGCCCGCGGCACCGTGAGGCGCAACAGTCCAGATGGACGCTGTCCAAGGTCACGCGCAACCTCTCTTGCTGCGACCAGTTCCTCGAAGGCGGGCTTTGCGCGCGAAAGGAATCGTTCGCCGGCTTCGCTGAGGCCGACACTGCGCGTCGTGCGGATCAAGAGGGCGGCGCCGACGTGTGCCTCGAGAGTGCGTACTGCCTGGCTGATCGCCGATGGCGTTACTCCGAGGTCCGCGGCTGCTTTGCGAAAACTACGGTGGAGGGCGACGCGAAGGAACGCCTCTACGCCGTCGAGCGCGCCATGTCTGACTGTGAAGTTCTGCTTCATAGCCCGTCGATATTATCATGGATAGTCCAACCGTCCGAAAGCGTCCTAGAATCTGATCGGCAGTTCGGGCGTCTCGATGTCGTCGCAGCCGATAAAAGCGCCCGCTGGTCTTTTGCAACCAGTGGAGGAAGTGATGCATCCATTCGATTTCGCAACGCCGGAAATTCGCATGCTGTGGGCGAGCGCCGTGCTCGGCCTCGTCCAGCTCATGATCGCATTCCTGTTCAGCATCGGCGCGAGGGGCATGCCTTGGGCCCTGGGAGCGCGCGACGAGTCCGCGGCGCCGGTGGGAAAGGTCGGCGCGCGCCTCGAGCGTGCCTATCGCAACTATCTCGAGACCTTTCCGATATTCGCGGCGCTCGTGCTTATCGCCAACGGCATGGACCGGCACACCAGTTCGACCGTGTGGGGCGCGCAGCTCTACTTCTACGGCCGCGTCCTCTACGTGCCGCTCTATGCCTTCGGCATCCCGCTGGTGCGCTCGATTGCCTTTACAGCAGCAATGGCCGGCATCGTCGTCATCTTGCTCGGGATCTGGCCGGCGACATAGGGCCGACAGTGCTCAAACCCTTCTACTGACTAGGCCGGGCTCGCCATCGAAGCGTGAATATGCGCGATACGCCAGCGTCCGTCGCGCTTGCGCAAAATGAAGCTGCGACGATGCAAAGGACCCGGCAGCTTCAGATGAAACGTCACCAGCGCGATATCTCCGAACTCGCGCATGACCAGTTCCTGCGGATCGATCCGGATTGGCGTCGGCATCTGCTTCAAGGCCTCGCTGATCGCCTTGAACTGCTCCATGATTGCCGCGCGGCCATCGAGCCTCGCCGGATAGGTTCCCAACGGCGAGAACATCTGCGCGTCTTCCTCGAAGTACGGAGTGATTCTATCGAGATCGCGCGACTCGACTGCCCGAAAAAATCCATCAAGCGTTTCGCGCACGTCGGAATTTTCTTGAGCCATTTTTTAACTCTTCTAGAAGTGATCTTTCAATTCGCGCGCCTTCGCGAAGATTCCAATCGGATCGTCGGTCACCGATGGGTCGCGCTGTTTCAGATTGGCGCGCAGCTCGGAACTGTCGGTGCGCAAAAACGGGTTGGTCTGCTTCTCGTCGCCGATCGTTGACGGCACCGTGAACTTATTCTCTGCGCGTGCTTTCACGCTCCACTCGTGCTTCTTTTTCAGCGCCGCGTTGTTCGGCTCGAGCGTCAGTGCGAAGCGCAGATTCTTTTCTGTGTACTCGTGCCCGCAATAAACTTGCGTCGAGTCCGGCAGTGACGCGAGTTTCTTCAGCGACGCGACCATCGTCGCGGCTTTGCCCTCGAACACGCGGCCGCATCCGCCGACGAACATCGTGTCGCCGGTAAATACCGCGCTGAGCGTCGGAAAATAATAGGCGACGTGGCCGTTGGTATGCGCCGGGATTCCAATCACGCGGCCTTCGAGTCCGCCGATTCGGACCTTGTCGCCGTCCGTCAGTGGATTCGTAAGCGCGGGAATTTTCCCGCCTTCCGCGCTCGCGCCGTAAATTTTGAT
>PMOH01000349.1 GCA_003161515.1 Deltaproteobacteria bacterium | reverse complement strand
AGCGGCGGGCGGCGCGCCATTTCCCGATCATGCGACGCCGCGATATCGAATATTCGCGAAACAATCGCGCCAACTGCGCGGCAAGCAGGAGCGTTCTGAGCTCGACGTCGGCGTCGGTTTTAGATCCGCCATGGATGTAATCGCGGACCGGCTTCAAGTTCGCGTCGTCGCGATGGCTGGGACTTCGGAGGCATTCGAAGAGCACGAGTTGAAGCTCATCGGCCTCGAGGATCTTGAGATTCTTGTCGGTCGATTGGAGAAGCCTGGCGAGATAGCTGCGCAGGAACGGGAAGTCCAGATTTGCCGCGATGCCGATCGATTCGGTCAGACGATGACGGACGAATTGCTCGACGACGCGGTTGGGCACGACTATTGAGATGCGCTCGAGCGGATCGCGCCGCTGATGATCCGCGACCGCCAAGGCGAGCGGCGCAATCAGATTTTCAAGTCGATTTGAATAGTGAATACGAATCATCGCGGCACAACTATGGATCGCGGCTCAGTGATTAGAAACCTACAGCGGTGGCCTGACAACCGTTGGCATTCGATTATTGAGATGATTGGATGTGAACATGAAAAAACTTCGCCGCAAGCCGACTTATGGCGCCGCGATTCGGCTGGCGCGAATCGCCGCCGGGTTGTTTTCGAGGCCGTACGGCTGGAGTTTCAGATCGATTGCCGAGAACCTGGAAATTTCCGAGCGCACGCTTGCGCGCTACGTGTCGGTGTTGCGGAGCGAACTCGCCGACTCGCACGGCGCGCCGCTGGTCGAAGTGGTCGGCAGCGGCGCAGAGCGCAGGCTTCGCCTGGTCAGCTCGATGAAAGCCACGGAGGCGTCTTCGTACCAGGTCGCGCTGCTGTATTTCTCGCTGACGGTACTCAAGTTTCTCGAAGGCACGGTGTTGAAGGAAGGCGTCGAGGGGCTGTGGGAGAAGGTTTTTCAGAACCTGAGCTCGACGCAGCAGACGCGGTTGTCCGGCCTTGAGCGCAAGTTTTACGCGGTTCCTTATGCGCCCAAGGACTACACTGACTTCAGCGAACAGCTCGACGTTATCTTGCGCGCGCTGCTCGATCAGAGCCGGCTCAAGGTGGATTACGCAGGCCTGACCGGCGAGGGGCATCATCACGATTTCGATCCCTACTCGCTGATGGCATACCGCGGCGGCCTCTACCTGCTCGGCCACAGCCATCGGAGCAAAGCGATCATTTACCTGGCGGTCGAGCGAATGCGATCGGTCGAATTCATTCGTCAACCCGACGGCGCCGCGACGCGATTCATCTATCCGCGCGGCTTCGATCCCGCGGCACATACCGAAGGGACTTTCGGAATTGTTGACGGCCCCGAGACCAAAGTCGAGTTGAAGATTCATAACGAACAGACTGAGGCGTACGTGCGATCGCGCACGATTCATCGCAGCCAGCGTTTTTCCCATCGCCGCGACGGCACGACAATCATGACGATGACCGTCAAGGGTACGACGGAGTTGGCGAACTGGATAATGAGCATGGGAGCGTGGATCGAGGTGCTCAAGCCCGCCGCGCTGCGCAAAACAATCGCGGATCGCCATGCCCAAGCGGCGCGGCTTTACCGCGGCGGTTAGTGCGCTTGCAGGTAATCGAGGCCCGGTTCATTCTGACACGAGATTGCTTACTCAGTAGGATGTCGGCAGCCCACGTTTACGCCGTGGTGGTCGGGGAGGAACTCATATCAATAGCTCGCGATCGGATTCTGGTCGGCTGATTCAATCCACATTTTTGATCGCGCGTTTTTTGGCGGCTGCATTGGCAATCTGTGCGGCCGTCGAGCTGTCTTCCGCCGTCGCCGGAGAGTCGCCATCAGTGACGCACTTTTCTCCACAAGGAACGGTCAAGCAGGTTCGACAGGTGACGGCCAGATTTTCCGAGCCGATGGTCGCGCTCGGCGATCCACGCGATACGACGGCGCCGTTCGAGATCGATTGTCCGGCGAAGGGCGCGGGCCGATGGATCGACAGTCGTAACTGGTCGTACGACTTCGAAAATGATTTGCCTGCGGGTCTGCGATGCACCTTCAAGCTGCGCGCGGGCTTGAAGTCGCTGGCGGGGACAGCATTCAGCGATCTCAGTGCGTTCAATTTCGACACCGGCGGACCTTCGATCGTCGATCAGCGGCCGTGGTCCGACAGCAACGATATAGATGAGGAGCAGGCGTTCGTGCTGATCCTCGACGCGGAGCCGGATCCGGCGTCGATTCTCGAGCACGCGGGCTTTTCGATTGAAAACATGCCGCAGACGGTTGGCGCGACGATCATGAGCGGCGCCGACCGTGAGATTCTGTTGAAGCGATTTGCAGAACTGACCGCGAACAAGACGGTCGTTATCCTCCAGGCAAAGCAGCGTTTCCCGAACAACACGGCGGTGACCCTGATTTGGGGCAAGGGAATCAAATCGAAAAGCGGAATCGCGACCGATCAGGATCAAACGCTCAGCTACAAGACGCGCAAGCGTTTCGAGGCGTCGATACGTTGCGAGCGCGAAAGCGCGAAGACCGGATGTATCCCGCTGACGCCGATTACGGTTTCGTTCACCTCGCCGATCCCCGCGGAGCAGGCAAAGCAGGTCGCGCTGGTAGCACCCGACGGTGCGCGACAGTTCGTGGTGCTCAGCGATCCGGGCGAGACGTCGTCGCTTTCGTTCAAAGGTCCGTTTAAGGAGTCGTCGCAGTACAAAATCGAGATGCCGCCGAACCTGGTCGATGGATCCGGACGTGAACTTGCGAACGCGTCGCGCTTTCCGATGACGGTCGAGACCGGCGAGTTTCCACCGCTCGCCAAGTTCTCGGCGCGTTTTGGAATTATCGAGGCGGCGGACGCTGTGCTGCCGGTCACGGTGCGAAATCTCGAAGCGCAGATCGCAGGCGATCAACTCAAGCTCGGCGGTGACGCCGAAAGTTCACTACTCACGCGAATCGAGGCGACGTTATGGCGCGTGCCGACGCCCAAGGCCGGCGACGTTCTTTCGTGGCTCAACCGGGTGGCCGAGGCGAAGCGCTCGGAGTCGGTGTTCAGTGGCGAGAATGCGGACGGCGCCAGGCAATTCGCGATGCCGAAGCCCAACGGCCCCAACGCTTTCGAAGTGATGGGAATTCCGCTCAAGCGTCCGGGTTTGTATATCGTCGAACTGAAGAGCACTCGCCTCGGCGCTGTTTTGCTCGGCGCGCCGCGCCCGATGTACGTTCCGACTGCGGCGCTCGTCACCAATCTCGCGGTTCATTTCAAGCAGGGGCAGGCGAACTCGCTCGTCTGGGTGACGGCACTCGAGAGCGGACGCCCAGTCGATGGCGCGGACGTCGCGATTGCGGATTGTCATGGGACCGAATTGTGGACCGGCCGCACCGACGCGCGCGGCCTCGCGATGGTTCCCACGTCGGCGGCGTTTGCCAATCTTCCGCAGTGCGATTCGACGCAGACGGATCACGAGAGCGACTACTTCACCCACCAGGTCGAAGCGCTCAGCGGATTGAATCGCGGCCTGCTCATCACCGCGCAGTCGGGCGAAGACTTCAGCTTTGTGCATTCGAGTTGGCAGCAGGGAATCGAAGCGTGGCGCTTTCATCTGCCGACCGAATATCAGCCGTCGCCGTACATCGCCGACACGGTTTTCGATCGGACGCTGCTGCGCGCCGGCGAGACGGTTCACATGAAGCACTTCATCCGGGCCAAAACAGTCGATGGACTGTCGATTGTGCCGAGGGAAAATCTCCCCGACACGCTTTCGATTACCTTTTCCGGCGGCGATCAGCACTACGATTTCGATCTGAAGTGGAACGATTCGGGCAGCGCGGAGAATGATTGGCAGATTCCGAAAGCTGCAAAGCTCGGCACCTACGAAGTCACGATGTCGCGTCGCAAGACTGTCGCTGCGACTCCGACGCCCGCCGCTGATGGTGGATCTATCGGCGATCAATCAACCCAGGAGCTCAGCACCGGGAATTTTCGAGTCGAGGAATTTCGAATCCCGCTGATGAAAGCCGCGATCAGAGTTCCAGCGCAGCCGTTGGTCGCGGTCACGGAAATTCCGATCGACTTGAGCGCCGAATACCTGTCGGGCGGCGCGGCCAAGGGACTTCCAGTCACGCTGCGAAGCCAGATCAACAAGAACGCGTCTCCGCAATTCACCGACTTCGACGATTGCGTTTTCTCCAACGGCATCGTGACGCCGGGAATCGTCCACAGCGAAGGATTTTCGGAAGGGATGGAAAACGAACAGAATCCCGGCGTGCATCAGCGCAAGGATCTCACGCTTGATGGCGCCGGCGGCGCGCGCACCGACATCAGCGACATCCCGCGCGCGTCCACGCCCACTGAGGTTCACGCCGAGCTCGAATATCGCGACCCCAACGGCGAGAGTCAGACGGTCTCGAACAACGTGATGATTTGGCCGGCGCAGCGGCTGGTCGGAATCCAGGTCGAGGATTGGGCGTCGTCGCCGGGTGTGGTTCGCGCGCATCTTGCGGTGGTTGACGATTCGGGAAAGCCAATCGCGCGCGCGCCCGTTCGCGTCGATATTTTCAGTCGCCTCGAATATTCGTATCGGAAGCGGCTGATCGGCGGATTTTACGCATACGAGAACACCCAGGAAACGAAACTAATCGGCGCTTTGTGCTCGGGCGTGACCGATGATCGCGGACGACTGTCGTGCGAAGCGAAACCTTCCGTGACTGGGCAGGCAATTCTGCAAGCGACGGTGACCGACGACGCGGGCAACTCGAGTTCTGCCAACAGCGAAATTTTTATTCCTGGAAATGAGCGCGAATGGTTCGCCGGCCGCGACGACGACCGCATGGACTTCATTCCCGAGAAGCCCGCGTATGAGCCCGGCGACGTCGCGCGCTTTCAGGTTCGGATGCCGTTCGCGGAGGCGACTGCGCTCGTCACCGTCGAACGCGAGGGCGTGCTGGCCGCGTCGATCGTGCATCTTATGGGACGCAATCCAGTCGTCACGCTTCCCGTTCGCGACTTTGCGCCCAACGTTTTCGTTTCCGCGCTGGTGGTCCGCGGCAGAATCGCCAGCGTGCAGCCGACCGCGATGCTCGATCTCGGCAAGCCGGCATTCAAGCTCGGCATCGCTGAAATTCGAGTCGGATGGCGGGACCATCGGCTGAACGTGAAGGTCGCGCCGGAGAAATCCGTCTATCACGTGCGCGACAAGGCGGTCGTCAAGGTTTCGGTGAGGACCTTCGACGGCAAAGCGCCCGCGCCTGGCAGCACGATCGCAGTCGCCGCGGTTGACGAGGGCTTGCTCGAGCTGCGCGCCAACGACAGTTGGAAACTGCTCGACGCGATGATGGGTCGGCGCGCGTACCAGGTCGAGACTTCGACCGCCGAGATGCAAGTCGTCGGCAAGCGCCACTTCGGAATCAAAGCGATTCCACCGGGCGGCGGCGGTGGCCACCAGATCACGCGCGAGCTGTTCGACACGCTGCTGCTGTGGAAGGCGTCTGTCGCGCTCGATCCGAGCGGCGACGCATCGATCGAGGTGCCGCTCAACGACTCGCTGACCAGTTTCCGAATCGTCGCGATCGCCAATTCCGGCCCCGATCAGTTTGGAACCGGATTCGCAAGTATCCGTTCGACTCAGGATCTGATGTTGTTGTCAGGTGTGTCGCCGATCATACGAAATGGCGATTCTTTTGCCGCCGAGTTCACTGTGCGCAATGCGTCGGAGCGCGCTTTCGATGCGACGGTCAATGCGAAGATCGACGGGCTCGCGCAGGTACCTCCGCCGCAGAAGCTCGCACTCGGACCTGGCCAGGGCACGACTATCTCGTGGAACGTCGAGGTGCCGGCGGTCGTGCGGGAACTCAAGTATCACGTCGATGCGAGCGTCGAGCACGGACCGTCCGATCATTTGCTGATCACGCAGCGCGTAGTTCCCGCGGTTCCGGTGCGCGCGCTTCAGGCCACGCTGTTGCAACTCGACAAACCAATCGTTCAGCCGGTCGCGCGTCCTGCCGACGCGCTGGCCGGCGTAGGCGGCGTGCAAGTCTCGCTGAGTCCTTCGCTCGCGGCGGGACTCGACGGAGTGCGTGACTGGATGCGCCAATATCCTTACGGATGCCTCGAGCAACGCGTGTCGGTCGCGGTCGCGCTCGGCGATCCGAAATTGTGGAGCGCTATCATCGCGGACTTGCCGTCATATACCGACTCGGACGGTTTGCTCAAATACTTTCCCATCCTGGACCGTGGGAGTGAGGTACTAACTAGCTATTTCATTTCGATAGAGCATGAGGCGGGACTGACTATTCCGGCCGACTCGGAAACGACGCTGGAAAAAGGTCTGAGCGATTTCGTCGAGGGCAAGATCGTGCGCGATGGGCCGATCCAGGCGGCTGACCTGCCATTGCGCAAACTCGCCGCAATCGACGCGCTCGCTCGCACCGGTCACGCCGATCCAGCGATGCTCAACAGTAGTACGATCGATCCAAATCTGTGGCCCGACTCGGCCGTGATCGATTGGTGGAGTATCCTGCTCCGCGTTCCGCAAATTCCCGATCGCGAGCGGCGTCTGAAGGACGCGGAACACATCATGCGCGCGCGTCTTAATGAACAAGGGACGGCGATGCATCTGTCGAGCGACCCGCGCAACGAGATGTGGTGGCTGATGGTCTCGCCCGATTGCAACCTGGTGAGGCTCGCGCTGCTGTTGATCGACAACAACTTGTGGCATGACGATCTTCCGCTCGTGATGCGCGGCGCACTGGCGCTGCAGGCACACGGAGCGTGGACCGAAACGATCACCAACGCATGGGGCACGCTGGCGGTGAGGAAGTTTGCAACCGCTTTCGAATCGACGCCGGTCGCGGGAGTCACCAACGCTTCGATTCAGGCGGCGACGCAAAAACTGAATTGGGCAAACGATCCGAAGGGTGGGAATCTCGCGTTTGATTGGCCATCCGCCGAATCAGATCTGAAGATCGAACATGTTGGGAGCGGCCATCCGTGGGCGCAGAT
>PMOH01000303.1:982-10854 GCA_003161515.1 Deltaproteobacteria bacterium | reverse complement strand
TCTTCGCATAGCTCGAAGTCGGGGAATCCACCGAGGCGATCGAACACGTCGCGCCGCACGAAGATCGCCTGATCGCCGGTGCCGGTGCGGCTGATTCGCGAGCGGAGGCTGATCATCGCGCCGATGATCTGATAGGGCAGGGCACGCGCGTCGAGCTGAACGTCGAAGCGTCCGCCGACTACTGCGGCATCCGACAGTGCCGACGCGATGTCAGCGGCGAAGGTCGATGGCACGATCGTATCTGCGTGCACGAACACCAGGGCGTCGCCGTGCGATGCGCGTGCGCCCGCGTTCATCTGGCNNGCGCTGCCGCCATCAACGACGACGATCTCTGCCTCAGGCGCGCCGCGACGGATCGCATCGAGCGTGCTCGCAATCGTCGCCGCCTCGTTGAGCATCGGCACGATTGCCGAAAGCGTTTTCAATTTTCGAATCAATCCTCCGGAGGATTTACCAATGGCGAAGAATTTGGCGTCGAAGAGTCGCCTTTGATGATGACGCGGCGGCCTTCGATTTCGAGACGGCCCTGCTGGAACAGGGAGATCGCGTGCGGAAAGATGCGATGCTCCTGCTGCAGGATGCGCGCGGCGAGGCGCTGCTCGTCGTCGCCGGCCAGCACGGGCACAGCGGCTTGCACGATCACCGGACCGACGTCGACGCCGGGTGTGACGAAGAAAACGGTGCATCCCGCGATCTTGACGCCGTATTCGATCGCGTCCTTCGGCCCGTGGATTCCGGGAAACGACGGCAGCAGGCTGTTGTGAATATTCATGATGCGAGTCGGGAACGCGTCGATCATCACGGGCGACAGCAGGCGCATGAAGCCCGCGAGCGCGACAAGTTCGACCGAGCGATCGCGCAGCGCGGCCAGCACCGCGCGATCGAAGTCCTCGCGCGACGCAAACTTGCGATGCTCGATAACCGCGGTCTCGATTCCGTGACGGCGGGCGCGTTCGAGTCCTTGCGCGTCTGGACGATTCGAGATGACGAGGCGGATTTCGGCTTTGAGATCGCCGCGGAGAATCGCGTCGATGATTGCCTGCAGGTTGGATCCGGTGCCGGAAATCAGGACGCCGAGTTTNNAATTCGCGGCGGCGCAAATGAGCGACGACGCGATCGGCTTCGCGCGGCGGCACGATCGCCACCATCCCGAGCCCGTTGTTGAACGTGCGATCCATTTCGGCGCGATCGATTTTACCCAGGCGTTGCAACAAGCCGAAAATCGGCGGCGTCGGCCAACTGCCGCGCTCGACGATCGCGCGAGTGTCCTTGCGCATCACCCGCGGCAAATTTTCGATCACGCCGCCGCCGGTGATATTCGCGAGACCGTTTATTTTGAAGCGCTCGAACAATTCGCCCACGACTTTCGCGTAGATGAGCGTGGGACGCAGGAGTTCCTCACCGAGCGTGCATCCAAGTTCAGCGACGTGCGCGCCCAGCTTCAGTTTCGCGCGTGTCAGAACTCGGCGCACCAGTGAAAAACCATTGGAGTGGAGTCCGCTCGATGCGAGTCCGATCAAAAGGTCGCCGGCGCGAACGCTGGACGGCTCGGGAATTCGCGCGCGCTCGACGATTCCTACCGCGAAGCCAGCGAGATCGTACTCGCCGGGCTTGTATAGTCCGCTGAGCTGCGCGGTTTCGCCGCCGACCAGGCTCATGCCGGCTTGATCGCATCCGCGCGCGACACCTTTGACGAGATCGAGCGCGATCTTCTTTTCGAGCTTGCCCGAGCCGATGTAGTCGAGAAAAAAGAGCGGACGTGCCGCGTGGCAGATGATGTCGTTGACGCACATCGCGACGCAGTCGATACCGACGGTGTCATGACGGCCGGTCTGGAACGCGATCATCAGCTTGGTGCCGACGCTGTCGGTGCCTGCGACCAGCACGGGCGCGCGCATCTTGCGGGCGCCGTTGAGTCCGACCAGTGCGCCAAATCCGCCGACGCCGCTGATGACGTGAGCGCCGGAGGTGGCCTTCGCGATCGAGCCGAACAGCGGAATCAGGCTCTGCTTCAGCGCGATATCGACCCCGGCCTCTTTGTAGGTCATCCCGGATGCCATCAGTTCCGTTTCCTGCGCGCCGCGATCGACGCGCGCCAGGCGTGATCGCCGTTTGGATAAGTCACCAAACCTTCGCGGTACTCCTCGATCTCGAGTCCGCCCGCGAGCGCGCGAAGGTCTCCGCGAGCGAGCAGAAAGCGAGGGTCACGCGGATGGCCGATCGAGGCCTGGTCGACGAGAAATGTGTCGGCGATCAAAATGCCGCCGGGCCGGAGCGCGCGCTCGAATTTCGGGAACAGAGCGCGGTCGAGGAAATTTATATTCACGATAGCGTCGAGGGATTCGTCCTTGAGATGGAAGTTATCCAAGTTCGCGACCACGGGCCAGATGGCGAGTCGCTCGGCTCGTGCAGTCGCTGCGAGCAAGCGCATCGCTTCAGCGGAGAAATCCACCGCGACGACTCGCACCCCCGCGCACGCGAGCGCGAGCGAGTTGCGGCCGCGTCCTGCGGCGACGTCGAGGGCGACTCCGCGCGGGATTCGCGCGAGCATCGCCGCAAGGAACGGCTCCTGCTTGCCAGCCGGCTTGCCGCGATGGCGCTCATCCCATTCGGTGTATCCCGCTTCGCTCATAGCACGCGCGCTAGCGTGAATACGTCAACGCTGGCCGCGCCCGCTGCGATCAACACGCGCGCGCATTCGTCAACCGTCGCGCCCGTCGTCATCACGTCATCAACGATTAGAACGCGACGATTTGTGATGCGTTCGGGGTGTTTGACGGCGAAGGCGCGGCGCACGTTCCTGATTCGCTCGTCGTGATGTTGCGCAGTCTGCGGCGGAGTGAAGCGCTGGCGCGACATCGCGGTCGTGTCGAGTGGAAGATCAAGCCGGCGCGCGACCTCGGCGGCCAGCAGCGCGGCCTGGTTGAATCCACGCCACCACAGGCGCCGCCAGTGCAGCGGCACGGGAATCACCACGTCGTAGTCGTCAGCCGACACCGGCAGCTCGTCGCCCAGGTATTCAACCAGCGCGCGCCCGACCGATTGATCGAGGCCGTACTTGTGACGGCGAATCAGTGCGGGCAGCGTGCCGGGCTCGTCCTCAGCGGTGGTGCGATAGCGCGCGACAGTGCGCGCGATTCGATAGCGCGGCGGATGCGCGAGGCATCGCGCGCATCGCGGCGAATCATTGCTGGCGGACTCGAGCGGGCCGCCGCATACTTCGCAGCGTGGATTCGGCACCAGCTCGACGCGCGCGACGCATCGAGCACAAACGCGGCGCCCGGGTTCCGACGCGAGCGGGGTTCCGCACGCGGCGCATCGGGGCGGATAGAGGAAATCGAGCACCTGTGCGAACGCGGGCATATATGATTGATCCGTCCGGAGTCGGACAAACTCAAGGGGGTTGTGGTATAGAAAAAAGCATGAGCGGACCGCTTGACGGGATTCGAATTATCGACTGGACCATCTGGCAGCAGGGGCCGGTCGCGACGCAGATGCTCGCCGACCTCGGCGCCGAGGTGATCAAAATTGAGGAGCGCGAGCGGGGCGACCCCGGCCGCGGGATTACCGCAGTCGCCGGCAGTGCGACCGTCAAGGGCGGACGCAATTATTATTTCGAGGCCAACAACAAGCACAAGAAAAGTATCGCGCTGAACCTGAAGCAGCCGGAGGCGCGCGAGATCGTGCATCGACTGGCGCGTCACAGCGACGTCTTCGTGCAGAATTTTCGCAAGGGCGTCGCGCCGCGGCTGGGTCTCGGCTATGGGGACCTGTGCGCGCTCAACCCGCGAATCATTTACGCAAGCGCTTCGGGTTACGGCCCTGAAGGCCCGGACAGCGGCGAGCCGTCGTTCGATTACCTCGGCCAGGCGCGCTCGGGAATCATGAACGCGGTTGGCAGCGGCAGTACGGCGCCGACTTACGTTTACGGCGGTATCGCCGATCAGATGGGCGCTATCATGCTGGCGTACGGAGTGCTGGCGGCGCTGTTCGCCCGCGAGCGGACGGGTGTCGGGCAGGAAGTTGACGCGTCGCATCTCGGCTCGATGATGGCGCTGCAGGGACTCAACGTGGTCGCGCGAACGATCATGGGCAAGGAATTTCCGCGCAACACGCGCGCTAACGCGTACAATCCGCTGTGGAACCATTATCGATGCGCCGACGACAAATGGATCTCGCTGGCGATGCTGCAGCCCGACCGCTACTGGAAGGATTTTTGCGAGGTTGTCGGCAAGCCTGAACTGATCGCCGATCCTCGCTTCGACGAAGTCAAAATTCGCGGCAAGAACTCGACCGCGTTGATTGCGATATTCGACGAGGTGTTCGCGAAGCGCCCGCGCCATGAATGGATGCGAGTCCTCAAGGGTCGCGGCGACTTCATCTACACCATCGTCAATTCGGTGACCGACCTGCCCGACGATCCGCAGGTCCGCGCCAACGATTACGTCGTCGATTACGACCATCCTGCGCTCGGCAATCTGACGCTGCTCGGGATGCCGGTTAAGTTGAGCGTGACGCCGGGCGAGCCGCGCGGGCATGCGCCGGAACTCGGCGAGCATACCGAACTGCTGCTGACCGAGATGCTCGGTTACTCGTGGGACGATGTCGCGCGGCTGCGCGAGGCCAACGTGATTTGAATTTCGAGGAGTGATGCCATGGCGATTACCGGATCAATCGAGGACCGCGAGGATGTTCGCGCGCTGCATGCGCGCTACTGCCTGACGATCGACACCTGCCGCTACGACGAGTGGATCGATTGCTTCACCGACGACGGCACCTTCGAGAGTCCGCGCTTCGGCAAGCACAGCGGACGCGACGGCCTCAAGCGGTTCACGGCGATGTATAAGGAGTCGCTCGGCGGCGCGAAGGTGCTGCACGTCGTCGCCAATCCGGCGTTCGATCTCGACGGCGACCGCGGCAGCGGCACCTCCTACCTGCTCTACTATCACTGCAAGGACGGCAGGGTGCAGCAATCGACTGTCGGTTACTACACCGACCAGTTGCGCAAAACTCCGGCTGGATGGCGCTTCGCGAGCCGTCAGGTGACGATCCTCGGACACGACTGAGACTCAGGCGCGCGACTTGAACTTTTTCGCTGGACCCAGGTTTCCTCTCTGATAGCATTTTCCCAGGGTCCCGTTTCTTCGGCAGAGGGGATTGGAGCGTGAGCCCGCACATGGCCTTTAAAAGGACAGGTTGAGGACAAATTATGGATCGATCGACAGGTGAGCTGATCAACCGGCTATCACGGCTGGAGGCGCAACAGGCGAGTCTCCAGCGCAACAACAAGCACCTGCGGATGATGACCGGCGCGCTGATGCTGCTATGCGGCGCGCTGTTCACGATGGCCGAGGTGAGCCCGACGGTGCCTGAAACCCTCGAGGCGCAACAATTCCTGCTGCGCGACAACACCGGCAAGCTGCGAGGCGCGATGGGCATCTTGGCCGACGGCGCAGTCGGACTTAATCTTTCCGACCCCAGCGGCCGCACCCGCGTGACTGTTGATCTCGCTTCGAACGGCACTCCCGGTGTGGACCTTTACGATCAGGACGGCAAGGTCCGAGCGACCATGGCGCTTGGCGATGCCGGTCAACCAGGGCTCGGCCTCTACGGCCCCAACGGACATCTGCGAACCAGCCTGGACGTTCCAGCGGCCAAGACACCCGGCCTCGCGTTCTATAAGGACGATGGCCAGCCGGCGTGGGGAGTTCCCTGACATGCGCTCACACGCAAGATATTTCAGCGCCGGTCGTATGATCGGGGTGGTCCTATTGCTCGGAGCGATCGCCTTCAGTGCGAGCGGCTGCTATGACGAAGGCGGCTACTACGGCGGCGGTTATCCTTCTTATGGCTATGCGCCGTACTCATATGGTTGGGGCGGAGGCTGGGGAAATGGCTGGGGATATCATCCCGGCTTCGCGGTCGGCCATGCGTGGGAAGGACACTACGGTGGCGGCGGCCATCATACGGAGTTCTATCACGGTGGCGGCGGCGGCCATGAGGGCGGCGGCGGCGGCTTTCACGGTGGTGGAGGCCACGGCGGAGGTCATGGCGGTGGTCATCGTTGAGTTGTGAAATCGCCCCCAACTCCTCTTTCTTCTAGAGAGGGCAACCTGGGCAGAAACGAAGCGGCGCCGGATCGCGATACGTTCCGGCGCCGCGTTCTTTTCGATGACTGAGTTCCCTAGAAAGCCGCGTACCAGGGCACTTCGTGCGGGTTCTGCACTTCCCAATTTATATTGAACGCCTGTAGCAGCGTGCCGTCGGAGTGCTCGAGCGCGAGCTTGGCGTTCTCGAGATCGACTTCTGCCTGCACCTGGTTGCCCTCGGCACTCACTTCCTCTTCCTGGAATTGCAGCAGGTCGTGCGTCGTCGCCATCCCGACGCGGAACCTGATCTGCTCATCGTGCAGCGACTGACGGGCATAGAAAGTCGCCGACGCGGTCGCGGCCGCGCGCTTGTAGTCGGCATACAGATTGGCCAGCGCGCTTTGGACGTCGATGACCGCCTGCGACAGCGCCGCTCGATACAGCACGCGCTGCTGCTCGTATTGCACGCGAGCCTGCGCGAGAGCTGCGCGCGGCACGGCGTTGTCCAGCGGCATCTGGAACGTCAGCACGGCGGCGTAGTTGTAGTAGGTGAAACCCCACAGGCGGTTCAGCGCGTCGCCGTAAATTCCACCGAACGGCAGCTTGGTGCCCGAATCGGCAAGGAAGCCGGCCGGAGTGCAATTTCCGCTGTCCTTCACCGGCGTGCCGAAGGGCTTCTGACAGGGCGTTGTTCCGGCGACCGATGTCAGACCGAATTGGGCGCCGAGGTTGAGCTGCGGGAGGACCTGGTTCTCCGAGAACTTCACCTGCAGCAGCGCGTCGCGAATCGCTTCGCGCATGCTGCCGAGCGACGGCCGGTACTGCACGGCGAGTTCGAGCGCCCGCTCTTCGTCGACGACGATCTGCTCCTGAGGATTGGGCCGCGTCAGCGGCTGAATTTCCTCAGGCAGGAAGGTGCCGTACGGATTGAGCATCACGTCCTGTCGAAGCTGGGTGCGGGAATTTTTCAGATTGGCCTCGGCCGTGTACACGTTGGCCTCTGAAGTTGCCGCCGCGGATTGTGCTTCCTGCAAGTCGATGGGAGCAAGAGTTCCGACCTTGACGCTGATTGCGTTCTGGCGCACCAGGTCAAGATTGAAGCGCAGCGCTGCGCGTGCGACCTGCAGATTTTCCTCAGACAGCACCACATTCCAGTATTCGCCGCCGATCCTCTGCACGAAATCCTGCAGCGCTTGCCCGTAAGTCCATTGCGCCTGCTTCTGACCCGACTCCGCGATCTGCACGTTGATGGTTGCGAACTGCCAACCGAAGTTCTGCAGCAACGGCTGTGAAAGCGAGAGTGCCAGGTTCGGTGTGTAGGAAGGATTGACGCCGGTAAAAAACGAATTCGACAGCGAGCGATCGTTGTTGAACGTCACCCCCCAGGTTCCATTGGTGATCGCGGAAACCTTGTTCAGGCCGAAGTTCCAATCGTAAAATTTCTGCACGAACGCGGTGCCGCCGCCGGTCTGCAAGGCGGAGGTGACGGGGATGACGGACTTCTCGATGTCACCCTGCGCGGTGAGGTTCGGATCGAAGGTTCCGTTGGCCTCGCGCACAGTCTCCATCGAGGCGACCGGGTCAAGCTCCAAGGCCTTCAGCGATGGATTATTCTGCATCGCAATGTAGATGGCTTCCTTCAAAGTGAGTCCACGCGCCGTGGGATCTTCGGAGCGCAGGTAGCGCTCACTGATTACGTTGTCTGGCACGACTTGTTGGGTCAGCGACCACTGATGCGCGAAGATGCGCGGCAGATTCAACAAATCGTCGTGATGCTCGAACAGGTTGGACGCGCTCGGCGGCACGCTGGCATGCGGCGGTGCCTGCGGCTCATTCAACGGCACCGACTGCATCTGGATCGGTCCGTTGAGATCCGGCGGCGGCAACGGCGTGGTCGGCAGCGATCCGGTGACCCTGAGCGGATTCGGACTCGGATTCGCGCTGGGATACATGGTCTGGGTGTGTCCGGACGAGCTTGCGATCATCAGTATCGGAACAATCAGCATCGCAAGAGCAGCGAATTTACTTCTCGACATTTCTAACGGTCCTCCTTGTACCTGTTGCCATCACCGGCGATGGCCCGCCAGTTCCGCACACCCCGATACGCAATTGGACTCAATTGGATTCAGCGGTTGGTACCGATTCGCCGGCGCCGAATCGAAGCGAAGCGCTTGCGCGGCGCCAATCAGGTCGCGATTATAGCCAAGGCCGCCAGACTTGTCTTGCGAAATCGAATGCGGCTGGATTTGTTCGCGACTTATGCTTGGAGAGGGTATGCGCGCTGTCAGACTCAGATTGGCAATCACAGTTCTCATCGTGTCTCCATTCCTGATCCTTGCGCTTAGCGACTCCAGGCTCGCGCGGCAACCCTTCGCGCAAGTTACCGCGGCGCCGGGGCCGGTTGTCGTGCCTGCTCCCTTCGCGCCGGGTGCGCCGCAAGCGTTCTCGACCATCGGAGCGCTGCCCTCGCTCGCGGCGGCCCCGGGTTTCACGCCGTTCGCGGCTGCCAGCGTCGCCGCGACGCCGCGCGCATTCCGATGCACCTGCAGCGCGCCGGGAACCTGGACCGAGTGGGCGGGTATCGTCTCGTCGTCGAGCTACGTCTTGGCCAGTCAGTCCGCGCGCGGGCAATGCGCCAACTACCTGCTCAACGCAAATGCGCCGTCGCCGTACATCGCACAAAATGGATCGACGCTGAACCAGCAACGGCCGACAATCTACAACGGCACGGCGTTCACGCAGCGCGCGCAGGTCGCGACCTCGGTAGGACAGTCGTTTCTCCAGCAACGCTCGTCGGTTAATACGCTGACGTCAGAATGCACGCGATGTGCGTGTAACTGACGCGCGCCCATTTGTTATTCAGAGCAGCTGCGGCGAAGAATCCCGGATCTTTTTCGCTACTCGATCAGCATCCTCAAATCCGGCGGAATCGGCGCGGTTACTTTGACGTGGCCGATGGCCGGCGAATCGAACGCCACCTCACATAGATGCAGCCAGAAACGTCCGTGCGCGAGTGATTCGCTCGCAGGGCCGCCGTACAGGGTGTCGCCAACAATCGGATGCCCGAGACTCGCCAGATGCACGCGAATCTGATGGCGGCTGCCGGTCCTCGGCGCAATTGACAACAGCGTGAAGTCGCCGACGCGGCGAATCGGATCGACGACGGTGATCGCGGCGCGGCCGGCGCGTTTCGGATTCGCGCTCGACGGATCGCCGACGATCATCTTGCGCGCGTTCTTCGCATGATGTGCGATCGGCGCGTCGATCTCGGTCTTACGTTCGAGCGCGCCCGCGACCAGCGCCTCGTATCGGCGTGCGATTCGCCCCGCGCGAATCGCGTCGCGCAGTTTGTCGAAGGTCCCGCGATTGCGCGCGATCAGCAGCGCGCCCGAGGTGCCGTTGTCCAGCCGATGCACCAATCCGCCTTCGAGCGGCTTCTCGCCAACCGTCGCAATCTCCGGAAAACGCGCGACGACCGCATTCATGACAGTGTCGCGCTCGTCGGCATTCAGCGGATGACACGGCACGCCGCCGGGCTTGTTCACGACGATCACGCTCGCATCTTCGTGGATAACATCGAGCGCAAGATCAGGATTTGGTTCGATAACAGCGCGTCGATTGGTCGAGGCAACTTCGATGATGTCGTCAGCGCCGACGATCTCGCTCTTCTTCGATCGCCGCCCGTTGATTCGCACCAACCCGCGCTCGACCAACTCCTGCGCCACCCGACGCGACGCCGCGAACCCCGTCCGCACCAGATAATGATCGAGCCGTTCTTTTGCT
>PMOH01000303.1:0-974 GCA_003161515.1 Deltaproteobacteria bacterium | reverse complement strand
TCGCAGACCGGGATTGCGCGGTTTCACCGAGATCCAGCTCCCGGACCAGTTGGTAGTGACGCCATCCGGCGAAACCATTCACGACCACGCCAACAGCGATAAGCGCCGTGCCGAACCACAGCGAAAATCCATACGACTGCTTTGAGGGCGCGTGCTGTAAGGCCTGGAGTTGCTGCAGGAACAGTCCGAAGCGCGCTACCACAAAGCCGAATCCCATCAGGGCCAGACCCGTTCGAATCCACGCGAGAAGAGTCCGCTCAGCAGCCAGATAATCGCTGAGGCTCGCGGGCTGCGCCGCTCCTGCTGGCCGATTCATATCCGCGTACTAGGTTGGACTAGCGGCTCGCGGCGGCGGTCGGAGTCGTCGCGGCCGGCGGACGGTTGTACACTGAGAATTGGAGGGTCGCAGCGTATAGCAGAATCCCGAGCAGGATCGCTGCCGTGAGAATATCCACGAAGCCGAGTTGCGTCGCGCCCCGTGCCAGTCGATTGAGTCCTCGCATCATTCCTCCTCGCCCCGTACCACTATACTCCCGCCGCCGTGCGCAAAGCCGAACGCACTTGCCGGCCGCGTTCGGGCAATCCGAACAGTCGCCGCAGCTCGCGGCCGGTCTCGGACTTGTCGCATGCCGCGATATCCAGCGGAGAACCGGTCGCCACGATGCGTCCGCCTTCGTCGCCACCACCGGGTCCGAGATCGATCACATAGTCGGCGTTCGCGATGAACTCGAGGTTGTGCTCGATCACCACCAGCGTGTTGCCTTCGGTGACCAGCCGGTTGAGCACTTTGATCAGGCGCTTGATATCTGTCGAGCTGAGCCCGGTGGTCGGCTCGTCGAGGATGAACATCCGCGGCAGATGCTTGCCGTCTTCGCCCGCCGGCGCGGGTTCGAGGTCGGCCAGCAGAAATCGCGCGAGCTTGAGACGCTGAGCTTCACCACCCGACAGCGTCGAGGTGGTCTGCCCCAGCCTGA
>PMOH01000276.1:5129-12122 GCA_003161515.1 Deltaproteobacteria bacterium | reverse complement strand
GCGGAACTGATCGGTGCGCCGCCGCCACCGCCGGACAAGCCCGATCAAATCGCGACGATGAGCGTCGATCCGGAATCGATGACCTACAAGGCGATCGCGAATCCGCGGCCAGTGGTCGATCCTGCGCTGACCAACAGCCGTGCGTGGCGTGGCGCCGAGGTTCCCGCCGCCAATGGACATGCGACGGCGCGCGCGCTTGCGACGTTATACGGCGCGCTCGCGACTGGCGGCGAGTTGAACGGTTATCGCGTGCTGACGCCGGCGAGTATCAAGCGTGCGCATACCGAGCAGGCCAATGGACCGGACCTTATTCTAGGCGTCGTGTCCCGATGGGGAATGGGATTTGCGCTGAATCAGCCGGCGGCGCCGCTCGGTCCGAATCCGCGCACATTTGGGCATCCGGGAGCCGGCGGATCGATTGGATTTGCCGATCCGGATGCGCGGGTTGGATTTGGATACACGATGAATCAAATGGGGTCGGATGCGCTGATCGATGGGCGGGCGTCGGCGTTGTTCAACGCGATGTTCGCGGCGTTGTAGGAACATTTTCCGGCGCGCTTGCGCGCCGGAAAATAAATCCACTTTATTTTATGTGAAACCCGCGGTGGGTTTCACGCTTCCTTCGGCAGGGCTAAGCCCTGCACCTTAGTACTAAGAAAAGATGCGGGACTTCGTCCCTGTTCGAACTTGTTGGGAGATGTTTCCCGCTGCCGGCGACTTTAGTCGCCAGCAGCTTACTTTGGTGGGGTAGATAAGGGCCGGGATTCTTCGCTTCGCTCTGAATGACGCACGGAACTGCAATGACACAACGAAGTGAATGACACAGGAAAAAGAACCTGAGAGCAAAAGGTTGTCCTCAACATTTCGCGCTTCTCACTGGGTGCAGGGGTCACCCCTGCCGAAGGAAGCGTGAAACCCACCGCGGGTTTCACATTCAATAAAGTGATCTCCCGTTCCAGATAAAACGATGCCGCCCGTCTTACTTCGGCGGGCGGCCGTTTTGTCCCTCTTAGCTGCAGCTCAGACGCCGGCTGAGTTGTAGAGCGCGCATCGCAGCTTGAAAAAATGCGCCATCGAAGTCAGGTAGCGGACGCGCCACGCCGCCGCCATTTTACTCTTGGTCAGATCGAGGCCGTGCCGCGTTCCGATCATGTCGTAGGCGTCCTTTATGCTGTTGAATAGAACGTCCGAAGAACCCGCCTTGAGATGCGTGACGCCGCCGATCTTTTTGATCAGATCCGGGCTGTAGGCGGCGAGGGCGACCAGGCTGTCGGCGAACAGTTCGTCCTCTTCCGCCAGGTGATTCGCGAACGCACCTTCCATGAACGCGGTGTGGGCGGCCTTTTCGCCGACCAGCGAGCCGTAGATGAAGTGGCCGAGTTCATGGCCGAGCGTCGCGCCGACTGCGCCTGGATGATGGGCGGTGTTGACGAAAATTACGAACTTGCTTTTGTCGCCGACGTCGGCGCGGCAGTAAAATCCCCGCAGCGACAGGCCGGCGCCGGTGCGATAAGGCTCGGCGCGCAATTCGAGTTCGCGCGGCCCGAACAGTTTGCCGAGGTGACCGAGCAACTGTGGGCTGCCGAGGTCGGACAGGTTGCCGTAGGTCGGGATATGCTGCTTGATGTCTTTCTCGACGACCACCGCCAATTCCTTGAGCAGAGGTGTTTCCGGAAGCGCGGGCACGTCCATGTAGTCGGTGGAAAGGATGCGTTTGAGGTCGGCGAGCTGAGTGAGGACTCGAGTCCCGAGCGAGCCGAACGGGACCTTGATTTCGCCGAGCAATTTGGAAACGAGACGATCGACTTCGCGAGTAACGAGCGCATCCGGCTCTCGCGGCGTGATTCGTTTCGCCATCGCTGGCGACGTGGTCATAGCTGCACTCATAGAGACGTTACAGAGGCGAAATGCCAGCCTGGCTGGCGCGTTCGGTGCATTATACTAGGGGACTCGCGATGCTTTTCAATACCCATCTACGTCGGACCCTTTCAGCAAATCGGATGCCATACTACCCATAGATAGCGCGGTCATGTGGAACACTATCTATAGTGTTCGGCCTTCCGCTATTGAGCGTTCCTGCAACGTATCGAGGGCAATTCTGAACCAAACGCGCGGGACAAAAGGGCCGGAGCTGCTCGGGCGGCTTACGCCTCCATTGCTATGCTCCGATTCGCGGTACCGACGCGTCTAGACAGAGGTGGCCGGGGTCCAATCCGGCACCATCGAAGTCTTCAGATTTCTCCCCTCGCGGCGACTCGCATGGCGGCCTGTTGGATCTTGCTGCGCAATATTGCGATTCCCAACGCTGCTATACGCCCTATTGTTTAAGTTTATCTACAATGTGTCAAGAGGTTAGCTACCAACTGTATGACGGTTTTGACGCCGCTTTGACACTTGAGGGGAGGTCGAGTTGCTGCTTGTATACTTTACAGAGAAGAGGAGAAGAACAGAGAGCCGGGTATGAGGAACAATTATTCCGGGCGCTTGAGTAATCGGTCGACGAAGTCGAGACGATCTTTGCCCCAGAACATTTCGCTGCCGACGAAAAATGTTGGGACGCCGAAGATGCCGCGTTCCACTGCTTTTTCAGTGATTGCCGCCAGCTTTTCGCGCGTCGCGATCGAATCGGCGATTTCCAGGAGCGTGGCGCCGTCGAAGCCCGCGCTCGACACGATCGACTTGAGCACTTCGCGGTCGCAGATGTCCTCGTCGCGCTCCCAGTATGCGCGCATGATCTCCTGCGTGATGCGTCGCTGCGATTGTTCGCGCGAACTGCCATCGTCGGGTTGAGCTGCGTGCCCAGCGGCTACGACTGCGCGCAGCGCCGATGCCGTCTTGATTGGAAAACGGCTGGGCTTTTTGAATCGCAAGCCGGTCAATTCCGCGTAACGCGCGTGATCGCGCCACAGATAGCGCGCCTTGAGCGGAGTCATCGCCATTACCTCGAAGCCGGTCCCGCGGAAGAGCGCCGCGGAATGCGTCGGCATCCAGTTCACGCGCGCGTGCTCACGATCGCAAATCCCCGGCAGCATGAAAGCGGCGAAGTAGCTATTGGTACTGGATAAATCGAAGTAGAACTCGACGACGCGCATCATCTTTTACCGTTTGGCCGTCCGGATAGTAACGCGATCAGAATCGATGCCACAAAAGGAACCGAACGATGTGAACGTTCAGAATCGTTCCCCTCGGAACCTATGGCAGATAGCCATAGTCAAGCGTGATGACTAAAACGAGACTGCGCGGGATGGGCTGCTGGCTCCCCGGTGAATAGTCTCTACCGTTACCGTCGCCCCGTTTACCGGTAAATTCCCTTCATCAAAGCCGACGCATCCCGCGCATCTCCCATTCGACAGGTCAAATACTAGCCCACCAGAGTGACCGCAGCAGCGTGGCGGACGGTTCATTCGGAACCGTCCTAACTCCCTTGTTGGTGAATCAATTGATCGCGATACGCCCGGAACGATTCACGTCTTGGCGGTCTGGTATTTCAGCAATGGACGCCCTTCTGGAGAAGGGAACCGGATGCCGAGGTCGCAGCGGTTGCCACTAACATTGCCGCTGGCCAATAGTGTCACGGTCAAAATGCCGAAATCCAAATTTGTAGCTCTGCCCGGCGTGCCGTATCCGCTGGGCGCCACCTGCGATCGGGCGGGCGTGAACTTTTCGATATTTTCCGAGCACGCGACTGCCGCGACGCTCTGCTTGTTCGGCGGCGCGGGCGGCAACGAGGAGATCGCGCGACTGTCGCTGGCCGAGCGCACCGAACACATCTGGCACGTATATGTACCCGGCGTTCGGGCCGGTCAGCGTTATGGGTTTCGGGTGAGCGGTCCCTACAATCCTATCGCGGGGCATCGCTTCAACTCGGCCAAGCTGGTGCTCGATCCGTACGCGCGCGCGCTCGATCGTATTCCTCGATGGCACGACACGATGATGGGTTATCGATCGATCACCGCCGGCACCGTGCCGCGTCTCGATCTCCGCGACAGCGCGCCTGCCATGCCCAAGTGCGTGGTGGTCGATTCGGCGTACGACTGGGAGGGCGATCGCAAGCCCGAAATTCCGCTGGAGAACCTGATTATCTACGAAGCGCACATCAAGGGAATGACCGCGTTGCATCCCGAAGTGCCGCGGAAGATTCGCGGAACATATGCGGGGCTTGCGTCGCCGCCGGTGATCAAACATTTGACCGCGCTGGGGGTGAACGCAATTGAGTTGTTGCCGGTCTGTCAGATAGCTCCGGAACAGCGCCTGGAAAAACTCGGGCTGACTAACTATTGGGGATACAATTCGATTGGCTATTTCGCGCCNNCTCGACGTCGTTTACAACCACACCGGCGAGGGCGACGAGAACGGACCGACCATTTGTTTTCGCGGGATCGACAACGCGAGTTACTACCGGCTGCGGGCCGACGGCAGCGGGCGCTGCGAGGATTTTACCGGCACCGGCAACGCCCTCGACATGACGCATTCGCGGGTTCTGCAAATGGTGATGGACAGCCTGCGCTACTGGACCGTCGAGATGCACGTGGACGGCTTCCGCTTCGACCTGGCGACCACGCTGGCGCGCGGACCGCGCGGCGAGTTTGCGACGAGCCCGTTCTTTGCGGCGATTACGCAGGATCCGATCGTCTCGAGGGTCAAGCTGATCGCGGAGCCGTGGGACATCGGCGAGGGCGGCTATCGGGTCGGGAATTTTCCGGTCAACTGGAAAGAGTGGAACGGCAAGTACCGCGATGGCGTGCGCGATTTCTGGCGCGGCGCTGACGGTTCGATGGGCGAGTTTGCGTCGCGCGTCACCGGCAGCTCGGATCTTTATCGTGCAGGTGGGCGTACGCCGCTCGCGAGTATCAACTTCGTGACCGCGCATGACGGCTTCACGCTCAGCGACCTGGTTTCGTACAACGAGAAGCACAACGAGGCGAACGGCGAGGACAATCGCGACGGCGACAGCCAGAATCGATCGTGGAATTGCGGAGTCGAAGGACCGACCGACGATGCGGCGATTCGCGCGATTCGCGAGCAGCAAAAACGCAACCTCCTCGCGACGCTGATACTGTCGCAAGGCGTGCCGATGATCCTCCACGGCGACGAACTCGGCCGCACGCAGCACGGCAACAACAACGCCTACTGCCAGGACAATCCAAATTCGTGGATCGATTGGCTGAACGCCGACACGGCGCTGATCGAGTTCACGCGGCGTCTGATCGAGCTTCGCCGCGCGCATCCGATCTTTCGGCGCCGGGGATGGTTCACCGGCGTCCCGGCCAAGCGCAACCGCTTGAAGGACCTGGAATGGTTTCGGCCGGACGGCGCCGAGATGACCGCCGGTGATTGGGGCGTCGGATACGCGAAGACGCTGGGCGCGTTCATCAATGGCAACGCGATGACCGAACGCGATCGCTCCGGCGCGCGAATTGCAGATGCCAGTTTTTTTCTGATGTTCAACTCGTACCGCGAGCCGATGGAATTCAAACTGCCGCCGAAAAAATGGGCCCGCAAGTGGTCGATAGTGCTCGACACCGCGGATCCGGCGACGCTGAGTGATTCCAGATCGCATCTATTCGAGGAGCGGGTGCACCTCGCAGGATACGCGATGGTCGTGCTGCGGCGGGTGTCATGATTCGATTGAATCGGCTGGTCTTCTGAGGTCTATACTAAACCTGAACGCTCGTTCCAACCGGAGACTTTTGCGATGATCGATTTTCGAACCGAGCCGTCCGCGTATCGGCATTGGCGGTTGAGTTTCGCAGGCCCGGTCGCGACGCTTGCGATGGACGTGGATGAAAACGGCGGTCTGGTCCCGGGCTACGAGCTCAAGCTTAATTCCTACGATCTCGGAGTCGACATCGAGCTCAACGACGCGGTGAATCGGATGCGTTTCGAGCATCCAGAAGTAAAATGCGTGATCGTGACGTCGGGCAAGGAGCGCGTGTTCTGCGCGGGCGCGAATATCAGGATGCTGGGGCTGTCGAGTCATCCATTCAAGGTGAATTTCTGCAAGTTCACCAATGAGACGCGCAACGCGATCGAAGATGCGACGCTCAACTCGGGCCAGTACTACATGACGGCGATTGGCGGAGCGTGTGCGGGCGGCGGTTACGAACTCGCGCTCGCGACCGACTATATAATGATGGCGGACGACGGCTCGACCAGTGTTTCGCTGCCGGAGGTCGCGCTGCTCGGCGTGTTGCCCGGCACCGGCGGGCTGACCCGGCTGGTTGATAAGCGGCGCGTGCGGCCCGACCGCGCGGATTTTTTCTGCACGACCGAGGAAGGAGTGCGCGGCAAGCGCGCGATGGATTGGCAATTGGTGGACGAAGTAGTTCCGCGGTCGCAACTAATCGAGTCGGCGTCGCGCAGGGCACTCGAGTTTGCAGCGCGTGCCAATGGAACCGCGCCGGCTCACGGGATCACGCTGGGCCGGCTCTCGCGCGATGTCGCAGAGCGACGGGTTCAGTACGCGCACTTGACGATCGATATCGATCGCGGCAATTCGACGGCAACGTTCACTGTCGAGGGTCCGAAGAGTCAGGCGCCGCGCAATGTCGATGAGGCTCACGCGATTGGCGTGGACTTCTGGCCGTTGGCGATCGCGCGCGAACTCGAAGACGCGATCCTGCATCTGCGTTTCAACGAAGATACTGTCAGGACCTGGATTCTTCGCACGCGTGGACACTCGGCGTTGGTGATGTCGCACGACGCGTTCCTCGATGCGAATGCCAATGAATGGCTGGTGCGTGAAATCCGTCTCTACTTGAAGCGCACGCTGAAACGGATCGACGTTAGCTCGCGATCGATCTTCGCGTTGATCGAGCCGGGGTCATGTTTTTGCGGAACTCTGCTGGAACTGGCGCTGGCGTCGGATCGCGCGTACATGCTGCGCGGATCGCGCGAAGGCGAGGAATCTACGCCAGCGAAAATATCCCTCACTGAAACAAATTTTGGCGCGTTGCCGATGTGCAACGGGCTGACGCGGCTGGAGCGCAGATT
>PMOH01000276.1:0-5058 GCA_003161515.1 Deltaproteobacteria bacterium | reverse complement strand
ACCGGAATGGAAGCGTCGTTGCGATTCGGCGGGCCGGAGACGATCGAATCGAAGATCTTCGCGCGTCTGTCGGCCTGGCAGAACTGGATTTTCCAGCGCCCCAACGCGGTCGGAGAAAAAGGCGCGCTGAAACTTTACGGCACCGGAGCGCGGCCGGAATTCGATCCGAGGAGAGTGTGATGGCGATCAACTATTCCGAGCGGATTCCCAACAATGTGAATCTCGCCGACGACCGTCGCCTGCAGCGCGCGCTCGAAGCGTGGCAGCCGGGCTTTCTGCAGTGGTGGAGCGAGATGGGGCCCGAAACTTTTCAGGGCTGCGATGTGTATTTACGGACGGCGACTTCGACCGACGCGCAGGGCTGGGCGACTTTCGGATACGTCAAGATGCCGGACTATCGATGGGGGATTTTCCTGGCCGACCTCGAGACCGACCGAAAGATTCCGTTTGGAGAGCACAAGGGCGAGCCGGTCTGGCGCGAAGTGCCGGGTGAGCATCGCGGAGTTCTGCGCCGGTTGATCGTCACGCAGGGCGACACTGAGCCCGCGTCGGTCGAGCAGCAGCGGCATCTCGGCCGGACCTGTCCCTCGCTCTACGACCTGCGCAATCTTTTCCAGGTAAACGTCGAGGAAGGACGGCATCTGTGGGCGATGGTCTATCTGCTTCACGCGTACTTCGGACGCGACGGCCGCGAAGAGGCAGAAGCGTTGCTGCAACGGCGGTCGGGCAACGCCGACAATCCGCGAATCCTCGGCGCGTTCAATGAGAAGACGCCCGATTGGTTGTCGTACTTCATGTTTGCGCATTTCACGGACCGCGACGGCAAGTATCAGCTCGCGAGTCTCGCCGAGTCGGGATTCGATCCGCTCGCGAGGACCTGCCGCTTCATGCTGACCGAGGAGGCGCATCACCTATTCGTCGGCGAGTCGGGAGTGGGACGCGTGATTGCACGCACCTGCCAACTGATGAAAGAACATAACACTGAGATAGTCAGTGAGTATGGTGGAATCGATCTAAGTATCATTCAAAAGTATATAAACTTTCATTACTCAGTGTCGCTCGACTTGTTTGGATCGGAGCTATCGACGAATGCCGCTACTTACTACAGCGCGGGTCTGAAAGGCCGCTTCAAGGAGACCGACCGGAACGACGACCATCAACTGAAGGAAAGTCTCTACACAATATTGAAGCCGGTCGATGGAATAGTCATTCAGAGTGAGCAGCCGGCGCTTAATGCGTTGAACGAGACTCTTCGCGACTCCTACATTGCCGACTGCGAGCGGGCGCTCGCGCGATGGAACAAGATCATTCGCGAAGCCGCGATTGGCCTCGAGCTCAAGCTGCCGCATCGGGGGTTCCGGCGCTCGATCGGCGAATTTGCCGGAGTCAACGTGACAGTGGACGGACAGATAGTCAGCGAAGCGGAATGGAATCGGCGGCAATCGGAATGGCTACCGACGCAAGCCGACCGTGAATTCGTGGCGTCGCTGATGAAGCCGGTCACCACGCCCGGCCAATTCGCCAGCTGGATCGCGCCGCCCGCGCGCGGGATCAATCATCAGGCGCTGGATTTCGAGTACGTGACGGTGTTGCCCGCGAATTAATCGGCGCGCTTGACTCTGGACTATAGTCAAGGGTCTATCGTGAGGTTCAGATGACGATTGGCCGAGTAGCTAGTGCGTTGGGACTGAGTATAGATGCGATCTGCTTTTACGAGCGGCAGGGACTGATCGCGCCGCCGCGGCGAAACTTTTCGGGGTACCGGAATTATTCTGAAGACGTGATCGACCGCCTGCATTTCATCGGCGATGCGAAGCGGCTCGGATTCACGCTCAAGGAAATCAAGGAGCTGCTTTCGCAGGGCGTCAAATCCACGGCGGAATGCGGGCCGGTCACGCGAAAAGCGGAAGCGAAACTGGCCGAGATGAACGAGGAAATCGCTCGACTGCAGCGGCTGCGCGTGACGCTCCGAAAAATGGTCGAGGCTTGCGGCGGCCAGTGCGTGCCGATGCAGGCGTCGCGCGCGCGAAAAAAGGAGTCTTCATGGAAGTCGTGATTTATACGAACACGGGATGCTCGGCCTGCCAACAAGCGAAGGAGTTTCTCGCGCAACACAACGTCAGCTTCGTCGAAAAAAGCATCGCCAAGGATCCTTCGCTGATAAACGAGCTGGCCAGCATGGGTTTCCGCGCGGTCCCGGTGATTCGTGTCGGCGACCAAACGATGTTGGGTTTCAGCGCGGTGAAGCTGAGGAGAATGCTCGGTCTGTAGTACCATGAGCGATTCGTTCCAGGTCAGTTTTGAGAATGAGTACGTGCGAATCGTAAATGTTAGTATTCCTGCCGGAAAGGCACCGGATGAGTACACACCCGCCGCGCTGCCGCTAATCCGGATCGATTTCGACTCGCGGAAAACACGCTACGTGGACAGTTGGTCGCGGCAGGAGCTCGCGCGGCCGAGTGATCAGGCGGTGCGCGAGATTTGGGTCGAACTCAAGGCTGCGCCGCCGGCGAAGGCGATCGCCCTCGACGCGGTCCGCATCGATCCGGCGCGTTACAAGATCGATTTCGAAAACGACAAGGTGCGAGTGGTGCGGCTCGGCTTTGCAGCGCGCGAGAAGGGCGTGATGGTGGAGCATCCGCCGCGGGTGCTGGCCACATTGAGCGACGTTTCTGTGAAACTCGTCTTTCAGGATGGAAAGACGGAGGAGCGGGGCGCTCCCGCCGGGGTTGCCGCGTGGCTCGAAGGGGAAACGCTGCAGACCGAGAACGCGTCGGATCATCCGCTCGAAGTCGTTCTGATAGAGCCGAAAAGCGGGCGCGGGTTTTGATCGATCTGCGCCACTGAGATCGCGTCTTGAGGGGCGGGAACTGGGTGAGCGTGATCAGTAGCGAACCAATACGTCGCGATGTATCCGGTCAGCAATGCGAGGAAGCTGGTTTCCTCGAGTGCGTGCGCCAGCAATGGAAAACTGATTTGGAACTCTGTCGGTGGCGGCACCATGAATCGGCTGAAGGCGCGCAGCGAAATCGCGCTTAGAAGGTAGGCCCCGACCGCCATCCAGATCGCACGAGAGCTTGAGCGGCGCTCCGCTGCCGATGCGACCATCTGCACGAACGGAATAGCCAGCAGCACCAGGTAGTGATGCCATCCGACGGGCGTCAGCATGATCGCCGTCGCGATCCACAGTGAATAGATTCGCCAGTATGGATCGTCGCGATTCCGGTCGGCGAGCGTCGCGCGAATAGTCAGTCCGAGTACTACTATATCGGCGGCGCCTATAGCGGATCGTCTGATCCAATCGGCCGATGAACCGGGCGCAGTGCCGGTGAGCGACCAGAACATCCGCGATACGAACGGCCCCAGCGAAAGATTATCTACTCTGCCCACGACCCTGTAGTCAGTGAGCCACAATGCGCCGTGAACGAAGCTGAGCGTCTGCGGCAAGCCTAAAATCGCGACAGTCGCAAATCCTCCTGCTGCGATTCCTGCAGTCGCGAAAATTACCGCGCGCCACTTTCGACGAAATATAAAATAGCCGACGAGCAGCAGCGGATAGGCTCGCAGCAGCGCTGCAATCGCGATCATCAACCCAGCAGTGCCGTCGCGATTGCGATCCATCGCGCGCATCGCAACCACCATCAGCGCGAGAATTATCAGCTGCGATTGTGCCCAGTAGAAATTCAGATTTACCGGCGCCGACATCAGCATCAGTGCCGCCAGCAGCAATGCTGTGCGGACAGACAGCGCGCGTCGATAGGCCAGCAGTAGGTACATCGCAGTCGCCAAGGCCGAGAAATTGATTGCCGTCCAGATCCAGAATGCGACCCGCGGCCGCAATCGAGTGAGAGGTTCGAAGCAAATTAGAAAGGGCGGCGTCTCGGAGGCGTGAACCAGCCAGTTCGTCTCGAGGCCGAGCTGGGTGCCGATCGGCGTCAGATTGTTTGAATATGGATCGATGCCGTACCGGAGCGCCCACGCCGATTCGTAGTAGTTCGAGAAGTCGCGACGGTGCCACTGTCCCGGCATCTTCGACAGAGTGCCTATCAGCACCAGGAGCGCGCAGAGCCAGACTACTGCCAGTATGGCGGGTTGACGCATCGCGGCCGCGATTCGTTCGCCGTTCACGCCCAAGTATGAACAGACGGAGGGCGGCGAACCTACGAATTGTTACACGACGGTGTTATCCGGAGAACTCAAAATCGTGCATAGTCGTGCAGTCCAGTACTCACGTCAATTTGGAATTATGATTTCCACCGATACGCATATTTTCAGCGCGCCAGTAAGGGCCAATCGACAGGTAGGCAATTGGAGCGTCGTCGTTGTTGCGCTCGTAGTTCTACTGAGCAGCGGTTGCGCAACGCCGGTCGGAGTCAAGCGCGTCGACGAGCAGGCGGCCCATCGCGCGCTCAACGCGAACGTTCTCTCGACCGGCAAGCCGAGCGATTACTCGACGCAGATTCTGGAACGCTCGGCGCTGAGCGAGCGCTTCAACAAGGATCCGCAAACAGTGCTGGCCGAGTTGAATTCAGGACTCGGCAAACCTGACGAACGCGATCGGCTGTTCGCGCTCTCCGAGCTGTCATTTCAATACGCGCAAGGGTCGGGGAATCAATCCTACTATCTCGCATCGGCTGCCTACGCGTACGCCTTTCTGTTTCCGGCGAATCCTACCGACGCGCCCGGGCCTTACGATCCTCGACTGCGGATTGCTCTCGACCTTTACAATCGTGGCATAGCGCTGGGACTCGCGACCAGGGACGGCAAGCAGGTTGACCTTAGCGCGCGCCAACGGAGTTTGCCTTTCGGGTCACTGAATTTGAGCGTCGATCCCGCGGGATTCAACTACGGCGGAAATCATCTGACGAAATTCGTGTCGCTCGCGGACCTCGAGGTTCGTGGGTTCAGAAATACTTATCGAAGAGCTGGTATCGGCGCCGCGCTTTCGGCGCGAGTCGAACCGATCCCGGGCAATCCTGCGAGCCGATGGATTCCAGTTACGGCGAAAGTACCGATCACCGCGTTCGTGCGCTTCGACGATCCTCGCCGCGCGATGAG
>PMOH01000083.1:2836-7196 GCA_003161515.1 Deltaproteobacteria bacterium | reverse complement strand
TTGAAGATATTTATGCGCCCCCGGGCGCTTCGACTCTTCCCAATTCGTCCAACTCTTCGTCCAACGGCAACCGCTGAGTCATGGAAGTCACTTACATCAAGGCGATCAATTCGGCGCTGCACGAAGAAATGCGCCGCGACGAAAACGTTTTCGTCATGGGCGAGGACGTCGGGGAGTTGGGCGGCGCGTTCAAGGCGACCGAAGGACTGCTCGACGCGTTCGGTGAGGAGCGCGTCATCGACACGCCTATCTCCGAGGCGCTGATCATCGGCGCGGGCGTCGGCGCCGCGGTGCTCGGGATGCGTCCGGTGGTCGAGATGCAGTTCGCGGATTTCATCTCGTGCGGCTTCGATCAGATCGTCAACACGGCGGCGACGCTGCGTTACCGTCACGGGGGCAAGGCCGCGTGTCCGCTCGTGATTCGTGCGCCGTCGGGCGCGGGCGTTCATGGCGCGCTGTTCCATTCGCAAAATCCCGAGGCGTGGTTCACGCGCGTGCCTGGACTCAAGGTGGTCGCGCCGGCGACGCCGTCCGACGCGAAAGGAATTTTGAAGAGCGCGATTCGCGACGGCAATCCGGTCGTGTACTTCGAGCACAAGCGGCTCTATCGCAGTATCAAAGAAGATCTTCCAGAGGGCGACTTCACCGTGCCGATCGGAGTCGCTGAAATACGCAAGGAAGGCACCGACCTTTCGATAATCACTTACGGCGGCACGCTCGGGCAGTCGATCGACGCGGCGCGAATCGTCGAGAAGGAAGACGGGCTGTCGGTCGAGGTGCTCGATTTGCGCACGCTGCTGCCGCTGGATCGAGACGCGATACTCGCGACCGCGCGCAAGACCGGCAAGGTGCTGGTGGTTCACGAGGATCGGCTGACCGGAGGAATCGGCGGCGAGGTTTCCGCGATCATCATGGAGAACGCGTTCGAGTTTCTTGACGGCCCCGTGCGACGGGTCGCGGCTGCGGATGCTCACGTTGCGTTCAGTTCGCCGCTCGAAGACTTCATACTGCCGAACACCAACAAAATCGTGGAAGCGATCCGCAGCCTGGCGGCCTACTGAAATGGCGATCGACGTAACGATGCCGCAGATGGGCGAGAGTGTCGTCGAGGGCACGATCGCGAAATGGCTGGTCAAGGAAGGGGACGTCGTCACCGAGGACCAGCCGCTGGTTGAGATTTCAACCGACAAGGTCGATACCGAGATTCCGTCGCCGGGCGCGGGACGGATCGCGAAGATTGTCGCCGAGGAAGGGCAGACGTTGCCGGTCGGCGCGACGCTTGCGGTGATCGAGCCGGCCGGGGCTGAGGCTCCGGCCAAACTGAAAGTCGTCGCGCCGAAAGCTTCTGCGCCGAAGCCGGAGCCAGCGCCAGTGCAAGTGAAACCCGCGCCTCCGCCGCCGCTCCCCGCGCCGTCGCCGCAGCCGATGCAGTCGGCGAGTGCCGGTGTTCACGAAGTCGAATCCGACGCTGGCGGTCCGCGACGCTTTTCTCCGGTCGTGCTGAAGATCGCGGCGGAAGAAGGAATCGATCTGAGTCACGTGCCGGGAACCGGAATCGGCGGACGCGTCAGCAAGCGCGATTTGCAGCGCTATCTCGATTCGCTGCGCAAAGGCGGCGGCACGCCTGCTGCCGTCGCTCAGCCGCAGACCAACGGAGCCGCGCAAAGCAGTGCGCGTCCCGCGACGACTGCCGCTGCGACGACGCAAGCGCCGACTCAATCGGGTCCGGGGTTCAAGCCTCCGGTCTATCAGCCGGTCGAGGGCGATGTGGCCGAGCCGTTCACGCGCCGGCGCAAAGTGATCGCCGAGCACATGGTGTACTCGAAGACGCATTCGCCGCATGTCGGCACCGTCGCGGAAGTCGATGTCACCAATGCGATGCGTCTGCGCGAGAAACATAAGACTGAGTTCGCGCGCCGCGAGGGATTCAATCTCACCTTCCTGCCGCTGGCGGCCGCGGCGACGGTTCGCGCACTCAAGGAATTTCCGCGAATGAATGCGTCGGTGGTCGGCGACTCCGTTGTCATCCGGCGCGAGATCAATCTCGGCATCGCGATGGACACCGACGAAGGCCTGCTGGTCCCGGTGATCAAGGCTGCGCAGACGATGTCGGTGGTCGGGATTGCGCGGGCGATCGAAACTCTGCGGCGCAAAGTCGCCGAGAAAAAAATCACGCCGGATGATCTCGCGGGCGGCAGCTTCACGCTCTCGAATCCCGGGCGCGAGGGCAATCTCTACGGCTTCGCGATCATCAATCAGCCGCAGGTCGGCATCCTGCGGATGGGCGAGGTGAAGAAGCGGCCGGTGGTGATGGAAGTTGACGGCGCCGACGCGATCGCGATTCGCACCATGATGTACCTGGCGCTGTCGTACGACCATCGCGTCGTGGACGGCGTCCTCGGCAACAGCTTCCTGTACCGCGCCGCGAGGATTCTCGAAGAAGCCGACTTCGAATTGTAAGCGCCTCGTTCCCTCCTCTGAGCGCTCCGTTATCCTGAGCGTAGCGAAGGATCTCGCGCGTAGCATGGATTCGCGGACGCCGGGCGCAGGAGCGTCCGTCGAGATTCTTCGCTGCGCTCAGAATGACACAAAAAGTGAGCACACCGGACGCGGGCGGTTTAAGCCGGGTGCGTGCCTTGGTGCGCGCGCAGTTGCTGCAGCATGTTTGCGATTTGGCCGCTCAGGTCGCCGATTGTGCGGCTTAGGGCGGCGGCGGCTTCGGTATTGTCGCCGGGTTTCGAGGGCTGGGTCAGGTTGGATTCTACCGTGTACAAAATATTCCTGCCGGTGGAATCCATAATTGTCCATTTTGCCGACAGTGTTGCGGTGCCCTGGGCGTCGGTTTCGAAGCGGTAGACGTCGATCTGCACCTGCATGTCGATGTGCACGGTGCTGTACCAGGGGAAGACGATCACTGCGGCGCCGGCTTGTGCGGCCAGGTCGCGCTCTATCGCTCGGGTGAAACCGTTTTGTATTGACTCGCCCCATCGATCTTCCTTCGACAGTTCGAGACGATTCGGCGCCATTCGCGTCACTACTTCCGGGCGATCGAGGTAAGGAGGCAGCTTGATCGGTCCCAGTCCGATCGTGAAATTGCCGTTGGTGCTCTGTGTGGATGCCGTCGCAGGCGCGGCGGTGTCTGCGGTGGGAGTCAGGAGATAGAACTTCGAGACGTCTTTCTGCGGGGCGAGGATCGCTTTCGCCAGGTACGAGCATCCCGCGAGCGACGCCGCAAGTACCACCGCCAGAAAAAGTCTGAAAAATCGGGTCGAGGTCATCATTTAATCCTGGCTGAAGTCGCGGCCGCGAACGATCGCGCTCGGGTTACGCTGCAGGTAGTCGGCCAGTTCCTTGATCGAATGCGCCGCGGCGGAGACGTCCTGCAGCGTCTGTATCGCCTGGTAGTTGATCGGCGAGTTCGGCTCGATTGTCGTCTGGACGGTCCCGAGCGTGAGGCGCATCTGCTTCACCGCGGCATCCGCCGACACCGAAGTCTTCTGCAAGGATTCAGAGAGCGGCCGCACCTGGCCGTTCACCGTGTTGAGAGTCTGCTGCGCGCCGGCCAGAGTGTGGTCCAGTTGCTCGCGGGTTTGCTCGGAATGGTTGATAGCGTCCCTGAGCGAAGGCGAGGTAGTGATTTGCCTGATCGAATCGAGCATCCCGGTCATCTGCGTGAACACCGCGTTGAAGTCCACTTTGTCGAGCCGTTCGAAAATCCGCACCGCGACTGCCTGCGCCTGTTCCAGCGTGTTCGGGACGGCGGGAATTTCCTGCAGCGGGGAACCGGGCGGCGCGACCATTTGAATCGGCGTGTTGGGCACGATGTCCAGCGCCACGTACATCAGGCCGGTGACGAAGCTGTCCGAGCCGAGNNGCGGTGCCGCCGTGCGAGACGATCTTGTCTTCGTCGAGCTCGATGATCACCGGGATACGCACGTCGGCTCTGAGCTGGCCGTTGTCGCGGTTGATGTCCTGCTCGAGGCGCAGCTTGATCCGCTTGACCGATCCAATCTCGACGCCCTTGAACTTGACCGGCGCGCCGACCCTGAGGCCGTTGATGTCGCCGCCGAAGTAGATGACAAATTCGTGCGTCTTGCGGAACAGGTTTCCCGATCCGAAGATCACGACCGAGGCCAGGATCAGGAATACCGCGCCCAGCACGAACGCGCCCACCGTTGCCGGATTGACTCGCTTACCCATGTTCCCTCGCTGATTTGTCCGCCTCTTCTCCGCCGCGGGTCAGGAACGTATGCACCCGAGGATCCTCACAATTCTTGAGCAAGTCCTTGGGGTCGCCGTGCGCGATCATCGTTCTGCTTTCCGCGTCGAGAAAAACGCTGTTGTTGCCGATTGCAAAAAT
>PMOH01000083.1:2550-2752 GCA_003161515.1 Deltaproteobacteria bacterium | reverse complement strand
TTTTGCATCCCGCCGCTTATCTGGCTCGGATAGTAACCCTCGAAGCCCTTGAGCCCGACCAGCGCCAGCTTGAGCGCGGCGACGTCCAGAATTTCCGACTGCGACAAGTCGGTAAATTCGCCGAGCGGCAATCCCACGTTCTCCGCCAGCGTCATCGAGCTCCACAGCGCGCCGCTCTGATACAGCACACCGAAATGCCGCA
>PMOH01000083.1:0-2542 GCA_003161515.1 Deltaproteobacteria bacterium | reverse complement strand
CCGCTGCCGCTGCCGCCCATGATTATGAAGATGTCGCCGTGATTCACCGTGAAGTTTATATCTTTCATCAGCACGAAGGTCCCGTACGCCATCGTAAGATTCTTGACCGTAATAGGCGGCGGTCCGTCCTTGGGAAACCTTATTGCCGAGACCGGCTTCCCGTCCGAGGCCTTCCACGATGGATGCGCGTCTGTCATTTCATCGCACCGCGTTCGTCTCGCGGCTGTAGCTCTGACTAATTTGATCCGCGATGTACTGAAAGACTTCGCGCCAATTCCGCGGATCGATTCCGTCGTCGTCGGCGGTCCGGATGATCACGACTTTCGTCTTTGGCGACACGAAGATGAACTGGCCGTAGGTACCGATGCCCATATAGCTGTAGTCGCTGTCGCTTTGGGAGATTCCCCACCAGAAATATTTGTAATAGCCGCCCTGGTCCTGCCATCGAGAGAAGGTTTCCCACGGCCGATGGTCATTCGGATCCGGCGTCGTGGAATCGGCGACCCATTGGCGCGGAATGATTTGCTTGCCATCCCAGTTGCCGTTGTTCAAATAGAGCCTGCCGAACTTTGCGAGGTCGATCGCGCGCGCGTTGAGCAATATCGGCGTCAGCTCGAAGCCATCGGCGTCACTGTCGACGCTCCAGGTGGCTGGAAATTCCATGCCGATGGGTTTCCAGATTTTCTCCTGGAGATATTGGCTGGGCGCGCGACCGGTAGTCCGTTCGAGGATCATGCCGATCAGTTCAGTATTGTAGTTGTTGTAGTGAAACGATTGCCCCGGCGGCTCCATGATTTTCAGATCGGTTAGCAGCAGTTGCCGGATGTCGGGGTAATAGCCGGCCAGCACGAATTCGTCCCACGGAAAAAAACTGAAGCGATACTGGATGCCCGAGCCCATCGTCACGAGATTCCTGATCGTAATCGCGCCCTGGTCCTTCAGCTCCGGCAGATAGTTTACGATCGGATCGTCGAGGCTCTTGATATAGCCCTCGGCGATCGCGATACCGAGCAAGGCCGAGGTCACGGACTTCGACAGCGACCATGCGGTGCAGAGAGAATCGCGCGCGAAGCCGTTGAAATAATCCTCGGAGAGTACCTGGTTGTCCCGGATGACGATGAAGGCGTGCGTGCCGGTCGTACGAAGAAGCTCGTCGAGTGCAATTCGTTTGACGGTGTCGCCATCTGCGTATTCCACCGTGGTCGGAATCCGAGAGCGGTCGCCTGGCGCGAAATGAAACGGGGCCGGCGACTTGTCGATCGTGTGAGAACCGTAATTCAGGTAGTCGCGGGAGCGGGGCGAGACGACGCGTTGCGCGCCCCACACGAAATAGCGATAGAGGTAGGCCGGTCGCGTCCATGCCGCAGCGTTCGCCGGCGAGTCGATCACGAGAGTAGCCGCAAGGCTGACCACAACCGCCACCAGCGGCGCGGCGATCCAGGTTTTGTGGATGACTGGGATAAGCACTTAGATTCCCAGCACGTTGAAGACGAAGGCGAAGATTCCGCACGCCACGATCACGTAAACGATTCCGGTGACCACCGCCTCGGTCGCCGCGTCGCCGACCGCCGACGAACTGTTGCCGCACTGGAATCCGCGCAGGCATCCCGCGACTGCGATGATAATGCCGTAAACCGCAGCCTTGAAGACTCCGCCCATGATGTCGGCGAGCGTGATTGCTGCCTTGGTCTCGCGCATGTAGGTGCCGAACGGGATATGGAGCATCGTCGCGCTGACGAAAGCGCCGCCGGCCATGCCGAGACAGTCGGCGTAAACGCATAGCAGCGGGATCATCAGGAACAGCGCGAGCACGCGCGGCAACACCAGGAATTCGAGCGGCGAAATTCCCATCGTGGTCAGCGCGTCGATTTCCTGCGTCACCTTCATCGAGCCGAGCTGCGCGGCAAACGCAGCGCCGGTGCGCCCGGCCATGATGATCGCCGTCATCATCGCGCCCATGTCGCGGGTCATCGCGATTCCAACCAGGTCGGCGACGTAGATGGTGGCGCCAAATTGCTGCAACTGCACCGCGCCCATGAACGCGAGGATCACGCCGACCAGGAACGTGACCAGCGTGACGATACCGAAAGCGCTCGCGCCGCAATCCTGGATGACGATCATCAGATCAACTTTTCGAAAGCGCGCCTTACCCACCGACAGCTTTGCAAACGAGATGGCGACTTCGCCCAGGAAGCGCAGGAACTCGTCGAGTCCTTGCGCGTACGAAAGGGCTTCGTGGCCGATCTCCTCGAGGAATGAAGTATGCGAGACCTCTGCGCGCGCGCCGGTCTTTTCCGGGACCGCCTCCGCGAGCTGGATCAGGCTGCGCACGCCTTCCGGAAGCGGCGACCAATCCGCGGGCAACTTGCGCTTATGGCAAAGCTCGCTGATGCCGATGAGAAACGTCAGCAGGCCGCTGTCCCAGTCGCGAAGATCTTTCGCGTCGAAGGTCAACCTGGTCGGTTTCGGCGCGGTGTCGAGTTGCTTTTCTACCAGCGCGGCCGAGGGCAGCCCGTGACGGAGATGCCAATCGCCGGCGAGG
>PMOH01000130.1 GCA_003161515.1 Deltaproteobacteria bacterium | reverse complement strand
TTCGAGTACCCCGAGTCCCAATCGTTGTAATGCTGCATTCCGGCGATCGCAGACTTCTCGTTTTCGGTGAGGTCGTTCATCGTCGCCGGATCGGGCATCGCAATTGGCATGTTGAGATGAATCCCGACGCAATTGACCGGGTCCTGGATTCCGATGCAGGTCGTGACGATCGATCCCCAATCGCCTCCTTGCGCCGCATATCGCGTGTAGCCCAGCCGCGGCATCAGCTCCGCCCATGCGCGCGCGATGCGCTGAACGTTCCAGCCGTTGCCCGCCGGCTTGTCCGAGAAACCGTATCCCGGCAATGAAGGGCAAACGATATGAAACGCGTCGGCCGCCTCACCGCCGTGAGCCGTCGGATTCGTGAGCGGCTCGATCACCTTCTGAAACTCGACGATCGATCCGGGCCATCCATGCGTCATCACCAGCGGCAGTGCGTCGGCGTGCGGCGATCGCACGTGGATAAAGTGTATCCCGAGCCCGTCGATCGTCGTCTTGAACTGCGCGAAGCGGTTGAGCCGGGCCTCGCGCGTGCGCCAATCATATTTCTCGAGCCAGTAAGCGCAGACCTCTTTCGCGTATGCGAGCGGAAGCCCCTGCGACCAGTCGTCAACGCATTCGCGCTCGGGCCATCGCGTCTCGCGCAGGCGCCGTTTCAGGTCGTCGAGTTGGGCGTCGGTCGCCGCGATGCGGAACGGTTCGATATTGTTGCTCATCGAAGGATCTCTTGCCGAAGCGTTTTTTTGAGTCAAGCGCGATTGCGTCACGCACGCCTTTCTTTTGAAAAAAAATTTGGTGTACTGTCGTTTTTGGTGTTTTGGTCAGTCGCCAAGGAGCACACCTGATGATTCCTGCCAACGCCGCGCCGCTCGCAATCGCGCTCCTGGGGCTGATTCTGGGGATGCGCCACGCCACCGATCCTGATCACGTGATCGCCGTCACCGCAATTCTCAGCCGCGAACGCCGGCTCGCCGTCGCCGCCCGCGTCGGCGTCGTCTGGGGACTCGGACACACGCTGACCGTGCTGATAGTCGGCGCCGCGATCATAATCTTCAAAATTGCGATCCCGACGCGGCTCGGACTCGCGATGGAATTCGCCGTCGCGCTCGTGCTGATTCTGCTCGGCTTCGGCGCAGCGGCCGGCGTGGTTCGCAAAGCTGCGACCCGGATTCGCGGCGGGTCGTCGAGCGATGAACCCTTGGTCGTCCATGCACACGCGCATAGTCACGAAGGCGCAATGCATGCCCATCCGCATGTCCACGTCGGCGAACACGACGCAGTTGACGACGCCGCGCATCACGATCATCGCGTCCCGGTTGATGCATTGCCGTCATTCGCCGCGCGACGGCCACTGCTGAGATCGTTCGCAGTCGGACTCGTGCACGGACTCGCGGGCAGCGCCGCGATTGCGTTACTGGTGCTGAGCGCACTCCCCAATCCGCTGTGGGCGACGCTCTACCTCGCGATTTTCTGCATCGGCACGATAGTCGGCATGGGACTGATCACCACCGCAATCGCGACGCCGTTCATGGTCGTCTCGCAACGCGCGTCGTGGTTGCACCAAGGCCTCGTCACCGGCTCAGGCCTGCTCAGTTTCGGCTTCGGCCTGTTTCTCGCCTACCAGATCGGGATCGTCGATCATCTGTTCAGCGCCGCACCGATCTGGATTCCGCAATAAAGCTATCACCCAACGACAAGAATTGTTCGCAGGAGACCCCCATGATCGATCTCTACTATTGGCCGACGCCGAACGGGCACAAGATCACAATCTTCCTTGAAGAGACCGGGCTCGAATACAAAATCGTTCCGGTGAACATACGCAAGGGCGAGCAATTCGCGCCCGAGTTTCTCAAATTCAGCCCGAACAACCGCATGCCAGCGATCATAGACCATGACGGCCCCGACGGTAAGCCGCTGGCGCTGTTCGAGTCCGGCGCTATCCTGCTTTATCTCGCCGAGAAGACCGGCAAGTTCATGCCGTCGGAAATGCGTGCGCGGTACAATGTCGTACAATGGCTGATGTTCCAGATGGCAGGCGTCGGCCCGATGTTCGGGCAGCGCGGACATTTTCTAAGAGCCGCCCCTGAAAAAATCCCGTACGCAATCGAGCGTTATACCAACGAATCGCGCCGCCTGCTCAACGTGATCGAAAATCGTCTCGCCGAGAGCCCGTACCTGGCGGGCGACTACTCGATCGCAGACATGGCGACCTATCCGTGGGTAGTAGGAACGCGCCGCGAACCCGAGGAGTTGGCGAGCCGCCCCAATTTCAAGCGATGGCTCGACGCGATCGGCGATCGTCCCGCGGTAAAACGCGGCGTCGCCGTGATGGCCAATCTGCCGCCCGAACCCCTCGACGATCAAGCGCGCTCAATCCTATACGGAGCAAAGCAATTCGAGCGCCGCTAGGCCTATCCACTTGCGGTCATGGGCAGAGTTGGGATATCGATAATTCGGCCTTGGGGAGAGAATGGAGAGACTGCCATCGGCAAAATAAAGTATTCCGCCGTGCACTCCAGCCGTCACCATCATAGTCAGCTGATTCGCGCTGGCATATTCCTGATAGCCGTCTTCGCGATGGCTGCCGCACCCTCAGCCCGAGCGCAAACCAGCGCCGGGACCATTTCAAGCTCGAGCGGACATGTTCAAATCCACCGCGGCGCCACCTCTTTGGCTGCTGCACCGGGTGTTGCGGTTAACCAGGGAGATCAGATTGGCTGCGCCGCCGACGGCAACGCTGTCATCATTCTGAACGACCAAAGTCAGCTCACACTCAGACCTTCGACTACCATTACGCTCGACCAGTACACCTCAGGCGGCGCCACGCCGACGCGGATCGGCCTGGTTTCCGGCATTTTGAAATCCACGGTGAATGGCTCCAGCGGATCGCCGGCCAACTACCGGGTAGATACACTCAACGCGATCGTGACCGCGCGCGGCACCGACTTTTACACCTCCTACACCGATAGCTCGCCGCAAACCGGCAACCTCCCTGGAGTCTCCCATTACACGGAGGTGGCTGTGCTCGAGGGCGCCGTCAATCTGGCGCAGGCCACGGCGCCCAATCGCGGCGTCGAGGTCGCGCAGGGAACGACAGGTACAGTGGCTGGTGATGATCCGCCTGATGCACACCATCGAAAATTTCCAACCTGCGACTGCGACCGAGACTGCGACCGAGACTTCGACCGCGACCGCGAGCGCGACCGAGAATGCCGCCGGGAATGCGACCGACACCGCGACCGTGAAGGCAACTGCAAACCGGACCATGATCACGATCACCAATAGAAGCTAACGCCGCATCCACATTCGACAGACGAATAAGTCGCCGATGAACCGGTGCAAGAGCGGCATCTTTCGGGTTGCTGGAATCGGCATCTTCGGATCATTGCTGCTGGCGGGATGTTCGTCGGGCACCAACGCGCCGCTTGAGGCCTCGAATCATTGGCACAGAGAATCTTCCGCGACGGCAGAATCCCCTCTCTTTGACCTCACCCAGCGCAAGCGCCCGAGCATTTCGGCGGGCGGTCTCGAGGCGCCGGAAACCGGCACGACCTTAAGCGCAAATCTGCTCGTCAATGGAGATTTCTCCAACGGCTTGGAAGGTTGGCACGCGTCGGCGCGATGCTTCCGGCCGGACTCGTCAACCCGCGCTCCCAACGGAAAGCCAAGCCTGAAGCTGGAAAACCCCGGCTCGTGCGGATCGTCCGCGAAGGTCGCAGTGAACGAGTTCGTGGCTCCGCCCGGCGTTTACTCGATTGGGGGCGAGATCAAAACCTCGGAACTGACCGAACAGAAAAAGCTGGCGGTCGGAACCTCGATGGATTTGTTCAAGGACTGCGAAACAAAATCGGTGAGCGCCACCGCCGACTGGCAAAAGTTCGACGGCCAGCATTGCGTCGTCGCGCCCGGCACCCACTCGCCCTTTCGCCTCGCCGTTAATGGCAAAGCATCCGGCTCCGCCTGGTTCGCCAACATGTACGTGCAACGAGAAATCGGCGCGCTCTTCCACACTTTCATGTTGTATCCGAATTATCGCGGATACCTCTTTGCGGACCAGCCTCAGGAGCTGCGAGCCGCTGTGACGCTCGATCTCGGTGCTGATTTGCGCCGCGAAGATCTCGTCTTTCAACTCGAGGCGGTACGCACCGATTCAGGCGCAAAGACCGATCACGCGTACCAGGCACCCGCCGATGATTTCACCGCAACGCTGGATTTCGGTCCGCTGTCCGCCGGCGTTTACGATGTACGCGCGATGCTTCTGGACCGCGGCGGTAAGGTTCTCTTCGATCAGCCGCCCTACCGGGTCGTGAAGGTTAGTTCAAACGCCGGCGCCTTTTTGAAAGCGTGGATCGACGATCGCAATCGCGCGCACTTCGGCGACGGCCAGCCCCACTTTGTGATCGGAATCTACGACACCTCTCGCTATTCCAACGTTGCGACGGCGTACGAACCCGCGATCGACGAGATTTCCCAGGCGCCGATCAACATGATGATAAACTATTTCATCACCAATGCGCCGATTAGCGCCGTCGATGCGTACACCGAGGCATTGCAAAAGGAAGGCATCTTCCTTTTGCCGACCGTCAGCAACTTCTATCAGGACAACCGCGCCTACCCGAAAGGCTTGGCGGCCAAGCTGAACGCAACCTCGCAAGATGAGTTCATCGCGCGATATGCCAACGCTTTCGCGAGCAACCGCGCGGTCGCCGGCTACTATGTCCAGGATGAGCCGACAATTGACAAGGTGCCGCGTACCTTCCATCAATATCAACTGATCAAAGACAACGATGCGGGCGGATTCAATTTGCTGGCTCTCGACCGTCCGCGCGACGCCCCATCCTGGCGCGACGCGGTGGACGTGCTCGGCGTCGATCCTTATCCGCTATGGCTACCCGTCGATAACTACTTCGGTGAAGTGGGCGATTGGACCAGGATGGCAGTACAGGCGGTCCATGGTTCCAGACCGGTCTGGACTGTCATCCAGTTTTTCCAGGCGGACGCTATGTCCACGTGGCCGACCGAACAGCAGCTCCACGATATGAGCTGGATGGCGATCGCGGAAGGCGCATCCGGAGTTTTTTACTGGTCGCACGGCACACGCGGGCTCGGGTGGGTACGAAATCCGGCGCAACATGCGGCGCTTTGGGGCTCGCTGGTCCGCGTGAGCAAAGAGATCAAGGATCTCGAGCCAGTACTGCTGCGGCCCGACGCGCAAGTCCTGAACGGCAAGCCCTCTGAGTACATCGTGACGCGCGAGAAGACCGGCGCAGACGGCAGTCGCTATTTGATCGCGTACAATCACAGCAGCGCTCCCGCATCGGCGCGGTTCGTCCTACAATCCCCGGCGCAGTCGGTAACAGTCCGCCGCGGAATGGTAAAAATTGAAATTAAGGACGGCTATACTTTCGAAGATAAGTTCGATGCCTACGAAGCGAAAGTCTACGAAATCCGCTAGCGCCACCTCTCAGATCAACTTTGCGGTTGCCAAGGACGCAACTTTCCATCGTCGAATACTTCGAACTGCATCTCGGCCCAATCGCGAGAGAAGTACTCGCGAATCGCCTTGAGCCAAATCTCGATGCGTACCTGTATGGGCTGACTCTGGGTGACTCGCGACACTATGACACGCGAGCGACTGACAGACCGATGGAGGAACTCATGGTCGTTCGTCAGTAAGATCAGCTCCTCGGAGTTCAGCCGATTAATGATGGCGCGATCGGGCGCGCCGCGCAGGCCGAGCAGAATGATGTGATCAACCTGATATCCTTCTTCCTGCTACTTCCACAACAGCGCCAGCGGGAAATTTTCATCGAGGAGGATTCTCATCGGAGCTTCCTACGGCCGGAGGCAAATGCGCCGCCACGTGGGCGGCGTAGCGGAGAGCCGCGGTGATTTGCTCGCGAGAGAGTCGGTACTCCGCTTCGATAGCCTCAGTGGAAGCTCCGGAGGCGAGGCCGCCGAGAATCGTCGCAACATCGATTCTTGTCCCCGCCAGGCAAGGCTTTCCGAAACGAATTGCGGGATCCATCGAGATGCCTGGAAATACTTCCATGCTTGAGCCTCCTCGATACGAAGCTTACACAGATTCACTGCTGTGTCGTACTTTGGTGCGAACGCATGTCGGTCTAACTCTCTAGTGATGCACGGGACCTCCTCCATGCGGTGCTTCGACATGTCCGCCGCCACCACCGCCGTGCGGTGCTTCGACGTGTTCGCCGCCGCCGCCGCCCTGCGGACGCTCGAACGTTTGCGCTTGCTGCGCGTGTTGGCGCTCGAAGGATTGCATTTGCTGCGAGTGCTGACGTTGTAGCTCTTGCTGTTGCGCGAAGTGTTGGCGCTGAGCTTGTTGCTGGTCGGCCGCCTGCTTGCGCGCGAACGCCTGCGTTTCATCCTGATGCCGCCGCATCAGATCCGCAGCCTGCTGAGTGTGTTTGTCTTCGACTTGCCGCCAATCTCCGCTGACATTTTCAGGCGCGGCCTTCTGGCGCTGCTGCTCCTGCTGCAAATGCTGACGCTCGAAAGCCTGCGTCTCTGCGTCATGCTTTTGTTGAAGCTGCCGCAGTTGCTCGACGCGATTGCGATCCGCCTGCTGCTGCTGTTGCGCGCGATTGCGCTCGAGTTCCTGCATCTGCACGTTGTGTTGCCGCTGGAGCGCCTGCTGCTGCACCCCATGCTCGCGCTCGACCGACTCGCGCATCGTGTCGCTCCAATCGGGATGCCGCTGCAAGGCCACCGCGGGATCCTTCTGCGCCCACCAGTGGACGTCGTGCCAGACATGCTTGTCGTCGTAGTCGCCTTTCCATTCCGGGTGGTGCTGGTTGGCCCACGCCGCGTCGTGATCATGCCACCAGGTGTCGGTGCGCCAGACATGCTTGTCGTCGAAGTCGCCCCACCAGTTGGGATGATTCTCACGGACCCAGTCAGGCTTGGTCGCCCACCAATAACTCGCGGGACGCCACACTTTGCGATCGTCGAAGTCACCCCACCAATCAGGATGATTCTCACGCACCCAATCGGGGCGGTTCTGCCACCACCATCCGGCGGGCCGCCAGATGTGCTGATCGTCGAAGTCGCCCCACCAGTCTGGATGATTCTGTCGGCACCAGTCGGCGTGATACTGCCACCACCATCCTGCGGGCCGCCAATAATGTTGATCGTCGAATTCGCCCCACCAATCCGGGTGATGCTCGCGAACCCAATCGGGATGATACTGNNGGCGCGGGATACCACTGGCCCTCCCAGTCGTCGCCCCACCATTCAGGATGATTCTGCAATACCCAGTCGCGGCGGCGATGCCACCACCATCCCGCGGGATACCAAACGCCCTGGTCGTCGTCGCCCCACCATTCCGGATGATGCTCGCGGGCCCATTCCGGCTGATACTGATACCACCACGTCGCGGGATACCACTGGCCCTGGTAGTAGTCGCCCCACCATTCGGGATGATGCTCGCGCACCCACGCGGGCTGCGAATCCCACCACCACCAGGCCGGGTGCCATCGGTGTTCGTCGTCGAAGTCGCCCCACCATTCCGGGTGATGCTCCTTGACCCATTCGGGCTGCTGCTCCCACCACCACGAAGCATCGCGAAAAGTGTGGCCGCTATCGTAATCACCCCACGCAGGCGCGGGTGGAATCGGGGATGGCCATGGTTTGTATTGTGCAGATGCGGGCGCAGCCAGCATCAGAAAGATAGTTACAGTCGCCGCCCCCAGCAGACTCTTGATTCCGCTCATCGATGCCTCCCCGGATAGTAGTCCAGCCAATCGCATCGCAAGCCAACGCGTACAGGCAAATCGCACCCTATTATATGTTACGTACCGCATCCAACAATCGTTTACGTCACTCCATCGGGAGGCCGACGTAGTTTTCGGCTAGGGTTTGAGATGCGGCGCGCGAACTTGTGACGTAGTCGAGCTCGGCTAGTTGGCGGCGCTGGTCGAAGGCGTTGTCGTCCGCGAACCGATGCAGCATCGAGGTCATCCACCAGGAGAAGCGCTGCACCTTCCATACTCGTCGCAGGCAAGTTTCCGAATACTTAGTTAGTAGTTCGCGATTACTATTGGCGTAATAGTCAGTCAGCGCGCGGGCGAGGACCCGGACGTCCGCGACTGCGAGGTTGAGGCCCTTGGCTCCGGTCGGCGGCACGATATGCGCGGCGTCGCCGGCGAGGAAAAGCGTGCCGGATTGCATCGGCTCGGCGACGAAACTGCGCATCTCGGTGATTCCCTTCTGGATGACGGCGCCACGATTGAGTTTCCAATCCTTGCCGGCCGCGAGTCTTAGCTGGAGCTCGTCCCAGATTTTTTCGTCGGGCCAGTCGGCGAGATTCTCGTCGGGTGCGCATTGCAGATAGAGTCGGGTGATGTTTGGCGAGCGCATACTGTGCAGCGCGAAGCCGCGCTCGTGGTAGGCGTAGATCAATTCGTCCGATGATGGCGTCGCTTCGGCGAGAATCCCCAGCCATGCGAACGGATAGATGCGATCGTACATCGTCAGTACGCCGTTCGGGATACTCGGACGGCATACGCCGTGGAAGCCGTCGCATCCCGCGATGAAATCGCACGACAACTCGTTGTCAGTGCCGTCGATGCGGTAGCGAATCTTCGGCTTGGGTCCGTTGAAGTCGTGGATGCTGACGTCGGCGGCCTCGAAGACGATTTGACCGCCGGCAGCGATCCGCGCGGCGATCAGATCCTTGATGACTTCGTGCTGTGCGTAGATGGTAACCGTGCTGCCGCCGGTGAGTTCGCTCAGATCGATCCGATGGCCGCGGCCGCCGAAGCGCAGTTCGATGCCGTGATGCACCAGTCCGAGCCGCTTCATCCGTTCGCCGACGCCGGTTTCGTTGAGCAGGTTGACGGTGGTTTGTTCGAGCAGACCGGCGCGCACCCGCTCCTCGACATATTGGCGGCTGCGAGCCTCGAGCACGACCGACTCGATGCCGGCAAGGTGCAGCAAGTGCGAAAGCATCAACCCCGCCGGCCCCGCCCCGACGATGCCGACCTGTGTGCGATGATTCATCTTTTTTTAGAATTCACTCGTTGTCTAATGGCGCGATTCTCGGTGGTTGGAATGCGGTGAAAAAAAGAGAGCCATACCATTACTTGTGGTTTTGGGCTCTCCAACCACTACCGGTAGCTTCGTTCCGTCAAAAGATGATTTTGCATGACAGATGTTCGCCCGATGGGTGAGGAGCTCCGCGGGAGGGTCGAAGGAGTGCGGAGCATGATTGTCCATGACGTATTCGTAACACGCAAAGCTCGGCAGGATAAGGCCGAAAAGTTCATCCCCCCTAGTCGGCGCGAGGAGATCGCATTCGACTAACGTCGCAGGTGGATTCCAATTGTGTCATCCCGAGCGTAGCCGAGGGACCCCGGGTCTTTCTCGATGCCAGGCTTGTTCACTGCGCGACTCAGTACCGATTCGATTAGTTAACAAATGAGTTCGTCAGGCACCTCTTACTTCGTGTACATCGTCGCGAGTCCCTCTCGCACCATCTACATCGGAATCACTAACGACCTGGTTCGTAGAGTCCACGAACACCGGATGAAGGAGATCCCGGGCTTCACTGCGACTTATCACGTTGATCGGCTGGTGTGGTTCGAGGAATTCGCGAATCCAGGCACGGCCATTTCTCGCGAAAAGCAACTGAAAGGTTGGCGGCGCGAAAAGAAGATCCGACTGATCGAGTCGATGAATCCCGATTGGAATGATTTGAGTTTGGAGTGGGATGACGAAGATCGCAGAATCGGGGTCCCTCGACTACGCTCGGGATGACACGAAAAAAACGATGACAGAAAGAAACGATGACAGAAAAGAAGAGATGATAGAGGGGAGCGCTTCTGCGCTACCGCGAACGGAGCGAGGTGGCTAGGGCGAGGGTGCGGCGGGCTTGTTTTAGGTGGGGCATGTCGAGCATTTTGCCGTCGAGGGCGACGGTGCCTGCGCCGGATGCGAATGCCTCGATCACGCGATTGGCGTGGGCGATGTCTTCGGGCGATGAGGTGAAGGCGGCGTTGATCACATCAACTTGATCGGGATGGATTGCTATTTTGCCGGTGAAGCCGGCGCGGCGCGCGGTCTCGGACTCCTTTCTTAGTGCATCTGCGTCCTTGAAGTTTACCGACACTGTGTCGATTGGCTGGACGTCGGCAGCCACCGCCGCCAGCAGGCATAGCGAGCGCGCGAGCTGGTAGGTGAAATCGAGATGGCCGCTGTCGTCGCGATTGGTCGTCGCGCCGACCGCGGCCGCGAGATCTTCGGCGCCCCAGGTCATGCCCGACAGCCGCGGACTGCATCCGGCGAAGCCGCCGAGCGTGAACATCGCAGCAGGCGTCTCAGTCGCGACCGGAATGATCGCGATCGATCCCGGCTTGATGCCGTCGCGGGCTTCCAGCGCGGACAGGAAGTGATCGAGCATCACGACATCGCTGGCCGCGGTGACTTTGGGGAGCATTATTCCGTCGGGCGCGCCGGCGACGATTGCCGCCAAGTCCAGGGTCGCCATCGGCGTCGATAGTGGATTGATTCGGATCCACAGTTGAGTCTTCGAGCGATCGCGATGGGTGCGGAGATACTCAAGCACCATCGTGCGCGCGACTTCGGTGCGATCCGCGGCGACTGCGTCTTCGAGGTCGAGCACCAGTGCGTCGGCGCGCGAGGATTCCGACTTGGCGAGCTTGCGTTCGCTGTCGCCGGGGACGAACAGGAGCGAGCGGAGAATCATGACGCCGGCCGCTTGCGCATCAGCGCCGACCGTTTGCAGTACGCGACTTCCTCGGCGCGCTGGTTGAAGCATCGATGGTCGAACACGACGATTCCGGCGTCGGGACGCGAGCGGCTCTCGCGTTTCTCCGCGACTGTAGTCTCCGCGCGCAGCGTGTCGCCGATGAACACCGGATGCGCGAAGCGCGTATCGGCCATCCCCAGATTCGCGATCGTCGTGCCGAGCGTGGTGTCGCCGACCGACACTCCGATCATCAGCCCGAGCGTGAAAATGCTGTTCACGATGCGCTGGCCGAACTCGGTAGTCTTGGCAAATTCCGCGTCGAGATGGAGCGGTTGCGGATTGTGCGTGAGCGCGCAGAAAATCAGGTTGTCGGTTTCCGTGATCGTGCGCGTGATCGCGTGCTTGAATGCCTGGCCAATTTCGAATTCGTCAAAATAAAGTCCGGACATCTTACTCCCGCTCCTTCATCATCGATTGCGCGACTTCGAGACTGACCAGCCGCGCGATCAGAATCGCTACATATAGCTGGCCGAACACCGATTCCATCACCGACAGGCTGCGAGCACCTTCCGAGATTGGCGCGATATCGCCGAAGCCAGTCGTCGTCAGGCATACAAAGCTGTAGTAGATGAAGTTGTGCAGCGACGCTATCAGGGGAGCGATGTTGCTCGACGGCTTTTGAAAGAGTGTGGCGCTGAACGAACCGGGATTTTGCAGTTCAACCACCGCGAAGGCGTACGCAAACGCGATGGCGGCCAGCAGGTAAGCGCAAATCGCGGCGCTGATAGTGTCCAGGGTGACGCTCGTCACGATGAACAGCCGGGTGACCAGTGCGATGACGGTGACGGCCAGGAAGAGGCACGAAGTGATCGCGCCGAGCGCTTCGATTGCGGGGCTCGAGGTGAATAAAAGCGCCACTCGAGATCCGAACGATGGAACAAACAGAACGAGCGCGATAGCGAAGAAGAATCTGGCCGCGCGAACCGAATAAAGGGCGGCCAGCAGCACCAGGGATATCGCCGCAGTCGCAATGTTTTGCGCGTAGTCGTGGCCCGAGAACATCGGCTGAGTAACGAGCAACAACAGAATCGTAAAGAGCAGAACGGTGAATCTGCCCGGCCAGTTGTGATGCGCCAATCCCAGCCTTCGCCACAGCGCGGCAGGGCTCAGCACGATGGTACCGTCGCTCATGATGGATCGGTTTCGCGCAACGGCACCGGTAGTGTCAAGGCGAGCATCGCGGCCACGACCAGCGAAGCGGCCATCAGGAGCATCCCGCCGGCAAAGCTGTGCGTCGCTTGCTTGACTATCCCGACCAGGTACGGGCCTGCGAAGCCGCCGAGATTTCCGATCGAGTTGATAAGCGCGATCGCGCCGGCCGCCGCGGTGCCGCTGAGAAACTCCGGCGGCATCGCCCAAAATGGGCCGAAGGTTCCCCAGATTCCCACCGCCGCAATCGAAAGCGCGCCGAGTGACAGGAGCGGCGAGCGAGTCATCGAGGCGAGCGTCAAGCCGAGCGCGCCAATCACGGCGCACACTGCGAGATGCCAACGACGCTCGCCGCTCAAATCCGACGCTCGACCGACGAACACCATCGCGATCGCGGCGCCGACAAATGGAATCGCCGACAAAATCCCGATTCCGAAATCGCTGCGAGTACCGAAGCTCCGGATAATTTGCGGTAGCCAGAAAGTCACGCCGTATAGTCCAAATACTATTGCGAAATAGACTAGTGAGAGTAGCCAGACGGTCGAGCTGCTAATCGCTTCAACGAAACTGCGCTGGCGCTTCTGAGTACCATGTCGCCGATCGCCTTCGAGTCTAGTGAGTAGTGCAGCGCGCTCGTCAACCTGGAGCCAGGCGGCCTGTTCGGGACCGTCGGGAAGATAGCGTAATACCATCACGCCGAGAATCAACGCGGGCAGACCTTCGAGGATGAATAGCCACTGCCAGCCTGACAGCCTCAACAGTCCGTGCAATTCGAGCAACGCGCCCGAGACAGGACCGGCGATGACGCCGGCGAGCGCGGTCGCCGTCATGAACAATGCGACTGCGCGCGCTTGCTCGCGAGCTGGGAACCAGAACGTGAGATAGAGAATGACGCCGGGGAAAAATCCCGCTTCGGCGAGTCCCAGTATGAATCGCAGCGCGAAGAAAGAAATCGCGCCGCGAACCGCGACCGTCGCAATCGCGACGATGCCCCAGCTGATCATGATTCGCGCAATCCACCGGCGCGCGCCGACGCGCGCGAGGATCAAGTTGCTCGGGACTTCGAACAGCGAGTAGCCGAGGAAGAACAGCCCCGCGCCGAGGCCGAAGACCGATTCGGTGAGTCCAAGCTCGCGGTTCATCTGCAACGACGCGAAGCCGACGTTGATTCGGTCGAGATAGGCGACGAGATAGAGCACGAACAGGAACGGAATCAGCCGGCGCCGCGCCTTTGACAGCGCGGCGTCGGCGAGGCGCGATTCGGCGATCGTTTCGGATGGGCGTACTTCCTCGCCGAGGCGATCTTCGTATTGCATCGCAAACCGGAGACGGTCAGCCACTGCTGTACACGTCCCGGGCTCGAAAAGCGATTCGAGATTGTGCCGGACGATGTCCCAGAGTACGACATGCTCCTTCTTATTCGATCCGCCCTTGAATCTATCTTCTTGTACGGCGCGCCCTGCGACGCAGCCTGGGGTTCAGCGCGTACCATATGAGGTTTGCCGGAGAGGCACGGACGTTGCGTATCGAGATGAAGTTTAATCGTGTCTGGCGGAGGTGAGTTTTTGCACCTGACACGATTCCGCAGCGAAAAAGGAGTGTGTCCGTCATGGACGAGATCATTCAACAATCCCTGGCAGGGAAGAGATTCGGCTTGATGGGGTTTGCCACGCCTGAGGGCGATTCGATCATCGCGGCATTGGCGACCGCCCGCGGAATCGGTCATGTGATCGGAGCGCAGCCGCTTATTCCCGGGCTGAGCTCCTTCTCTCCCTTCGATGCGTGCTTCATCAACGCTTCCGCCACTAGCTCTGGCGAGCATCCAGCCCCGATCGAAATGATCACGCGGAGCCGAAAGCCGGCGGTAATCGTCGGCTCCTTCGAGGACTTGGTGACAGGATTCGCTGCGCTCTTCGACCTCAACCGCGAATTCATTTTGCGCCCGTGCAAGCCCGAAGAATTGTTGCTCAGGACACACCGAGTTCTCAGATTCGTCGAGACGGCGGAAGCCATTGTTCCAACTGCGCCTCGAAACGGAACCCGGCGCGTAGTAGTAGCGGACGACGACGCCACGACTATCGTTATGATCTCGACTATCCTGAAGCACTTCAAATTCGAGTGTCTCGTCGCCCACGACGGCAAGGAGGCGCTTGATATGGCCCGCCAAAAAAAACCCGCCCTGGTGCTGCTGGACGTATCGATGCCGCAGATGGACGGATTCGAAGCATTGACCGCCCTGCGGGGCGACTTGGCGACCAGGGATACGCCGGTGATTCTGATCAGCGCCCATCGCGACGAAGCTGAGGTGGTGAAAGGTTTTTCGCTCGGCGCCGACGACTACGTCACCAAGCCATTCAACTCGGGCGAACTGATCGCTCGTATCGGCCGTGTTCTGCGCGCGCCCGAAGCGCAATGACCGTTCGGGTTGTCATGTAACGTTCGCCTGTTTTACTGTTCTCGCGTGTTTCGGCTCGACGGAAAGACCGCGATCGTCACTGGCGCCGGTTCAGGGATCGGGCTCGCGATTGCATCGACCTTTGCGCAAAATGGTGCGCACGTTTTCGCGCTCGATCGCGACCTAGATTCAGTTACCAACTCGGTAGAAAAGATTCGCGCGGCCGGCGGCACAGCGTCGGCACTTGAATGCGATGTCGCGCTCGCTGATTCGGTGGAAGCTGCCTTCGCGCGCATCGATTCGGATAAGCAGGCGTCACGCGTCGACATCCTCGTAAACAATGCCGGAATCGCGCATATCGGCACGGTCGAGAACACCACGGAAGAAGACCTCGATCGCATCTATTCGGTCAATGTGAAGGGGATATTTCTTTGTTCGCGGGCGGCGGTGCGCCGGATGCTCGCGAGTGGGGGCGGCGTGATCCTCAACCTAGCGTCGATTGCGTCGCTGATCGGACTCACCGATCGCTTCGCCTATTCGATGAGCAAGGGCGCGGTGCTGACGATGACGCGGTCGATTGCGGTGGACTACGTCAAGCGCGGCATCCGATGCAACTGTATCTGTCCCGCGCGCGTTCACACGCCGTTCGTCGACGGTTATCTGCGCACGACTTATCCGGGACGCGAGGCAGAGATGTTCAAGCAACTTTCGGAGTATCAGCCGCTCGGCAGGATGGGCACGCCCGAAGAAGTCGCCGCGCTCGCGCTCTACCTGTGCTCGGATGAGGCGTCGTTCATCACCGGGCAGGCGTATCCGATCGACGGCGGCGTGCTCGCATTCTGATGAAACAGTACGGCCGCACGATTTACCTGAAAGACGACCCGAAAATTATCGAGCGCTACCTCGAACACCATCGCGCGATCTGGCCGGAGGTCGAGCGCGGGCTGAAGTCCATCGGCATCGAACGGATGCTGATCTTTATGCTCGGCCGCCAGCTCTTCATGTTCATGGAGACGACGGACGCCTTCGATCCCGATCGCGATTTCCCGCGCTACGAAGCGAGTAATCCGCGCAACCGCGAATGGCAAGAGCTGATGGCCTCGATGCAGGAGCCGGTGCCGGGCGCGCAACCCGGCGAATGGTGGGCCGAGATGAAGCTCGTCTTCTCGCTCTGAAGCGCGATCGAATTCAATTCGGCTTGACGAACTTGAGCGTCATGCGGTCGCTCTCACCAATTGCCAGGTACTTGTCGCGATCCTTGTCTCCCTGCCGCAAGGTCGGCGGCAGATTCCACACTGGTTGATTGCGCGGATCCTTGGGATTCGCGTTGATGTCCGACGTCCCCGCCAGCTTGAAGCCGGCTTCCTGCGCGATTTGGATCATGTAGTCCTGGCGCACATATCCGTTCTTGGCCTTTGGATCCTGCGGCTGCGATGGATCTGCGCGATGGTCGGTGATTCCCAGGACTCCTCCAGGTTTCAGTGCGCGATAGAAAGCCTTGAAGTAGTCGGCCGTCGTGCCGCGCGGGAGCCAGTCGTGCACGTTGCGAAACGTCAGAACCATATCGGCTGTGCCTGCGGGCGCAATTTCTGTTTGGGCTGGAGGCTGCAGCGTTGTAACGATCACCTGGCCATAGATCGCCGGATCGGCCTTGAGCTTGTCCTCAAAGGTTTTGGCGCCCGCTCCTCCTCCGACCGCTTCGTAAAGCTTGCCGTGGTCTTTGAGAAACGGCGCCAGAATCTCGGTGTACCAACCAGTGCCGGGCGAGATCTCGACGACCGTCATATCGGGCTTGATCCCGAAGAAGGTGAGCGTCTCGAGCGGATGGCGATATTTGTCGCGCGCCTTGTTCGCATCGGAACGCTGCGGTCCTGCGATGGCGGCCTGGAGCGCGGCCGCAGTGGTGGCGTCATCCGCGAGGGCCGATTGCGTCAGCGAGATCGTTGCGATCGCCAAGGCGAGCAGCACGAACAAGGGCGCTTTGATTTGGTGCTTCATTTCTTTCTCCATTCCGCGCCGCCCGGGAATTCGAACGCGTCGAGCGATGCGGGCCGCATCTCGATGCTGAAGCCGGGCGCGGTTGGCGGCATGTAGCGATCGCCGCGCATCACTACCGGGTCCTTGAAGTGCTCGTGCAGGTGATCGGCGAACTCGATCATCCGGTTGTCGAGACTGCCGCTCACGCAGATGTAGTCGATCAGCGAAACGTGTTGGCCGTATTCGCACAGTCCGATTCCGCCGGCGTGCGGACAGACCGGCACGCCGAATTTCGCGGCGAGCAGCAGCACCGCGAGCGCCTCGCTGAGTCCGCCGAGGCGACAATTGTCGAACTGGCAAAAGTCGATCGCGCCGGCCTGCATCAACTGCTTGAACATCACGCGGTTGGCGGCGTGCTCTCCGGTTGCGACGCCGATCGGCGCAATCGCGCGGCGAATCGTGGCGTGACCGAGGACATCGTCGGGGCTGGTCGGCTCTTCGATCCACAGCGGATTGAAGCGCGCGAGCGGGCGCATCAACTCGATCGCCTCGCCCACGTCCCACGCCTGGTTCGCATCCATCATCATGACGGAGCGCGGTCCGATTTCTTCACGCACCAGCGCTGCGCGATGCACGTTGGCCGCAGAGTCACGCCCGACTTTTATTTTGAACCGGGTCCATCCGGCGGCGAGTGCCTCGCGGCATAGGCGCCGAACTTTGTCGTCGGGATAACCCATCCACCCGGCGGACGTGATGTAGGCCGGGTAGCCCTCTTTGCGCATCTGCGCTTCGCGTTCGCCACGCGTTGCGAATTTTCCGCGCAAAATTTTGAGCGCGTCGTCGCGGGTGAGAGCGTCGGTCAGGTAGCGGAAATCGATGCACGCGACGAATTGCTCCGGCGTCATGTCGGCGACGAGTTTCCATACAGGCTTGCGCTCGATTTTGGCGTACAGATCCCAGACCGCATTTACGATCGCCGCCGTCGCGAGATGAATCGCGCCTTTCTCGGGACCGATCCATCTGAGCTGGCTTTCAAACGTGAGCCGCTCCCAGAATGCGCCCAGGTTGCCGACAATGTCCTCGTACTTCGAGCCGACGATTAGGTGCTGCAATGCGCGGACGGCTGCGACCACAACTTCGTTGCCGCGGCCGAGCGTGAACGTCATGCCGTGGCCTTCGATACCGTCGTGCGCGTCGGTCGTGAGCACTACATACGTTGCGGAATAGTCGGGGTCGGTGTGCACCGCGTCGGAGCCGGCGAGCGTTCTGGAGGTTGGGGTTCGAATGTCGCGGACCGACAATCCGGAAATTGTGCGCGCCATGATCGCTTCCTCTGCGCGGCATGGTAGCATCGCGCGACCATAGATGACGACTCAATTGCCAGCCTCGCTTCGCGATCTGCGGGAATCGTGGCCGCGTCCGTCGGCGCCGCGGCCGATCGTCGTGATCGGCGCTGGCAGCATAGTTCGCGACGCTCATTTGCCGGTTTACCAGCGCCTCGGATTTCCAGTCGCGGGCATTTTCGACATGAATCCGAAGGCGAGTGCCGAGCGCGCGGCAGCGTTTGCGATTCCGCGCGTGTTCGAGTCGATCGATGAAGCTGCATCGATGCGCGATGTAGTCTTCGACGTCGCGATTCCGCCCGAGAATGTTGCGAGCGTGCTGGAACGGCTTCCGGCGGGCGCCGCGCTGCTGATTCAAAAGCCGATGGGCCGCGACCTTGCCGACGCGCGCCAGATTGTTGCGATCTGCCGCGATCGAAAACTACGCGCCGCGGTGAATTTTCAGCTCCGCTTCGCGCCTAACATGCTCGCGGTCAAGGACGCGCTCGAGCGCGGCGTCTTCGGCGCGTTGCTCGACGTCGAAGTGCGGATCAACCTTCACACGCC
>PMOH01000034.1 GCA_003161515.1 Deltaproteobacteria bacterium | reverse complement strand
ATCGCGCGATGGTATCCGACGGTGGTGCCGAGTCCGCCGAGGAACACCAGCGCCACCGCGCCGAGAAATACAGGCCATCCGGGAATCGGATAGAGCACGAGTCCAATCGCCGCGGTAATATGAATGAGGAGAACCCAGCCCAGGATGGCAACGTCGCGCTTGCCGGCGTACCACCAAGGCTGCTTCCATGGTTCGCTCTTCAGGACTTCTTCGGTCGTGCTCACCGGCGTGAAAACTGATGCCATTCGTCTCTCCCACCGAAATTATTTTTGTACACCACCGCCCGCGCCTGTTTGGCTGCACGGGTGATGATGCTTCGTGGCTGCCAGATGCGTCGCATTCCTGACGGCCGCCAGCATCAGCACATTTTCACTTTTAACAGGGATGCCTTCGATTCCAAGGCGGGGAGCGGAATGTGCTTGCCGTTGCGAGTTCTGACACTACAGCATAAAGACGCTGTGCGCTACATCTGGTTGGAAGCAGGATGGATACGCGCGCGTTTTGAACTTTGAGAAATGTCCCATCCGTAACACGCGCGAAACTTGGGCCGGCGGCGGTTAAAGCGTCATCGCGAGCCCGATCAATCCGCCTCCGATCACCAGCCATGCCGAATTCACGCGATAACGAATCAGGACGAACGCGCTGGAGATGGCAAGCAGCAGCGTGGTGAGGTCCACGACGGCGGCGCGCGCGAGGAACCACGTCACTGATGCCATTAATGCCCACGCGCCGACGTTGACGCCATCGAGGAACGCGCCGGCCAGCGGCGATCGGCGCAAATGCGGAATCAGCGGCCCGCTGATCGACACGAAGAAAAACGACGGCAGAAAAATTCCCAGCGTCGCGACCACCGCACCGCGAAATCCACCGAGGATGTAGCCGATGAAGGTCGCGGTCGTGAACACCGGCCCCGGCGTAACCTGACCGACGGCGACCGCGTCGAGCAACTGCGCCTCGGTCAGCCATCGCAATCGATCGACCAGGTCGGTGCGCAGGAACGCCAGCAGTACGTAGCCGCTGCCGAACAGCACCGCGCCGACTTTCAGGAAAAATAAAAACAAGGTGGTGAGACTGAACGGGACTGCCACCGCCGCCGCGGCGAGCGCGGCTCCCTTCGCACCGGTCGCGCGCGCGGCGACGGGGATTGCGGCGAGCATCGCGCGAGCGGCGTCGCGATCTTCAAGCGCGCGAATCGCGAGCATCACGATTCCGCCGCCGATCAGTACGATCATGTCGTTGACGTCGAGCAGCGACGCGGCCAGCGCAACGATCGCAATCGCCGCGAGCAGCCGCGACTTGATCGCGGTGCGGCCGAGTCCCCACAGCGCCTGCAACACCACTGCGATGATCACCGGCTTGATGCCGTAGAGCAGCCTTACCGCTTGCGGCATCGTGCCGTATCGTACGTACATCCATGCGATGACGAGCACGATCGCAGCGGCCGGCACAATGAAACACGCGCCCGCGACGACCAGGCCCGCGAATCCCGCCCGCAGTTGGCCGATATGAATCGCCATCTCGGTCGAGTTGGGGCCGGGGATCAGGTTGCAGACGCCGAGCATGTCGAGAAAACGCTCATGCGTCATCCATCGCCGGCGGCGAACGACCTCGTCCTCCATCATCGCGATATGCGCAGCCGGACCGCCCATCGCAATCGTCCCGAGCCGAAGAAACAGCGCCGCCAGCTCCCACAGCGCATCGCGTCGCGTTTGCGGATTATTTTGTTGAATCGGTTCGTCCATCAGATGTTCGCGAAGCGGCACGCGTCGCGAAGGTATTACAGCGCGCGCGCTTTGTCATTGCACAACGCGTGCGATCCGAACGGTCGCGCAGCGCAAGCTGCTCGTATGCAAGACGCAATCACACCAGTTCGTCGAGCGGCCCAGTCCAGGCAGTTCAAGCTGAACCTTGTTCCGCGCAGCCGGTCGTGTTCTATTGTCAGCTCGATTCATCCACCGAACCCAGGGAGAGAGAAATGACAACGTCCATGTCCATTCAGAGAGCGGTTTTAACCCATCAGAAGGACATGGTGTTTCATGCGAACTCTACATTCCGAGGGTCCGGGGCGCGTAGGCGCCGATAAAACAAGGCTGACCGGGCAGGCCGCGACTCGATTCGCGGGCTCGCGAGCCAAAAAGTTACTTTCCTATTACAAGCCGTATCGAGGGCTGCTGCTCGCAGACCTCCTCTGCGCCTTCATCATATCGGCATCGGCATTGCTGTTGCCGGTCTGTACGAATTTCATTACCAAAAACCTGCTCGCAAAAGGGGGCGCGCCCGGCGCGCTCGATAAGATCTATACCCTCGGCGCTGCGATGCTCGCGCTCGTTGCTCTCCAGGCCCTATGCACGTTGTTCGTCGATTATCAGGGACACGTGATGGGCGCGAAGATGGAACGTGACATGCGCCGAGAGTTGTTCGAGCATTACCAGAAACTATCGTTCAGCTTTTACGACGGACAGAGAACCGGCCAACTCATGGCCCGGATCACCAACGATCTGCTTTCGCTCGCTGAGCTCTATCATCACGGACCGGAAGATCTCGCGATCGCGGCCCTGGAGCTGATAGGGGTGTTGGTCATCCTCACGCA
>PMOH01000265.1 GCA_003161515.1 Deltaproteobacteria bacterium | reverse complement strand
GTGAGGATCGATTGCACCAGCGACGAGATCGACGCGAGCGGATTGTTCACCTCGTGCGCGACGCCGGCCGCGAAGGTGCCCGCCGCGGCGAGCCGCTCGGCCTTGATCAGCGAATCGAGCATCTCGCGCCGCTGGGTGACGTCGCGCAGGATCATCTGGATGAATTGCTTCTTGCCGTAGGTGATGAGCGCGTATTTGACGTCGAAGAAAAACGGGCCGATGGGGAATTCGAGGGTCTGCGCCGAGCCTTCGCGCATCACGGTCTCGAGCGTCTCGATCACGCCTGCGTGCGCATCTTCCGGCACCAATTCCGGGACCGTTCTTCCGATAATTTCCTTGTGAGCGTCGGGGTAGTGTTCGGATTCCATTTTATGGAGCCCCAGCGCGGCCGCGTTCACGCTCAACACCTTCCAGGTGTGCGGCTCGATCTCGTACATCGGATCGGGCGCGTGATCGACGGTGTTGCGATACTTTTCTTCGGACTCGCGCATCAGCCGCTCGCGCGATTCGATGTAGAACTGCGAGACCATCAGGCGCCGCTCGTCGATCGCGGCGACCATCAAGTCGCGCACCCGTTCCATCGCGGGGCCGGTCATCGTGGATTTTATGTGATCGAGAATTATTTGCTTGAGAGCGATGTGGATGACGTTGAACTGAGACGGTTTGGCCCGCGCGAGCATCCCCTCCTGGCAATGCCGGCGCAGGTAAACGTAGGTGCAAATGTCGTCGGGGTCGCGCAGATGATCGACGAAGCGGATGAGAGAATTGACCATGTTGTCTTTGCGGCCATTCTCGTCGTACTTCGAGTGCCCGTGGACGATGTAGGCGATCGATTCTCCCCACTGTTGGACGATGCCGTCGAAGTGGCGGTCGATCAGGTCGGCAGCCTCAGAGCGAATCTGGATGCATTCGGGCGTGCGGCTCCAGATGGTCGGACCCCACAGGCGAGAGAGGGACTGCTCGATCTCAGCGAGCTGTTCTCTGATGGCCTGAACTTCGTCTGGGGTCGCCTCGATCGGCGCGTCGTTGGTTTGACGTTCTTGCTTGGACTTTGAAGGTCGGTGGCATCCACAGGCGAAGGATAGTTTCATTGGGTACAACCCGGCAGGCTAATTTTTTGGCTCAGTGATTTCTCAGTGAAATCTCATTGACGTATAACATTCGCAAAATAACCAATCTAGCGTGTGCATTGAGGCAGCATGATGCCTGATTTTGCACCTCGCGAAGTTCGATTGAAAAAAGTCGCGAGTCGCAAATCGTATGGCGCTCATCCCAATTGGTTTGCACGAGATGGTCGATCGCTGAAAAGGCCGCATAGTTGCGAGAGATTTGTGGTGGCATGGCTCTGGCAATTAGGTCCTCATCGAGAGGACATCCAGAGCCATGCTCACCAATATCTGTTCTACCCAACGAGTCACCACCCACGGCAAGTTCCTTTCCCGGTCAGGTCAGAAATTCTTTTTCAAGGCGATGCGGCTCGCTGATGTGAGCGCGACGCTCGATTTCGGACAGAAGCTCAAACTGCGCAAGCGGCTCGACGATCTCAGGACGGCGCATACGACCGGACTGGTGCTGACGGAGGCGCAGTCGCAGCCATGCCTCGATATCGCGGCGCAGTCGGGACTGGTCGCGATGGTCGAGCTGAGAATCACGTGCGGTGAGCTGACGAGCCGGCGCGGGTGGAAGTCGGTGGTGTCGCGAATCGCGCATACGGCAAATATTTTCAGCCGGCATCCGGCGCTGGTGGGATACATCCTCGATTGCGAAATTGGACAGGACGCGTTGCGCGCGGGCGGGCTCGAGAATGCGCGGCGTCGAGTGCGCAGCGTCCTGAAGACGATCAAGGGGCGCGCGCCGGAAGCGATTGTCGGAATCAAGGTGCGGCCGGAGACGCGCGCACTTTCGATATTAGAAGAAGATTTTCTGTACGCGGAAATTCCTGCGCTCGCGCCGGTCGAGATTCGAGATTTCGTAGTCGCGATTCACAACGTCGCGGAAGCGCGGCCGGTGATCATCGAATTCAAGGATGCATCGCCGGGGCAGGACGAAGCGGTAGCGGTGGCGTTTGGGACGGGTGCGGCTGGCGTGGTTGCTCCGCCGGTTCCTGCTCCGATTTCTCACGATTGGCTCGGCGTGCGCATGATGCGCGCGTCGGATTTGATGCCGTTCGTCACGCTTAACGGCACCTGCCCGCCGCAGCCGGCGAAGATGCCGATGGTATCGGTGGTGATTTGCGCGTACAACGCGGAGCGCACGATGCGTCCGTGCCTGGAGTCGCTGCGGCGGCTCGATTACCCGAATTTCGAAGTCGTGATCGTCGATGACGGATCGCGCGACAAGACCGCCGACATCTCGATGGATTTCCCGGAGTTCCGCCTTATTCGCCAGCCCAACAAGGGGCTGAGCGTCGCGCGCAACGTCGGGATGCATGCGGCGCGCGGCGAAATTATCGCCTACACCGATTCGGACTGCGTCGTCGATCCGCACTGGCTGACGCTGATGATGCGGACGATGACGGAAAACAATTTCGACGGATGCGGCGGCCCGAACTACGCGCCGCACGAAGACGGATGGATCGAAGCGAGTTGCGCCGCATCGCCGGGCGCGCCGTGTCACGTGCTGGTCGCAGAGGATCGCGCGGAGCATCTGGCGGGCTGCAACATGGTGTTCTCGAAGGCGGCGCTCGCGAAAATCGGCGGATTCGATCCGCAGTTCAGGACCGCGGGCGACGACGTTGATATTTGCTGGCGGATGATCGATGCGGGCTACAAGCTGGGATTCTCGCCGGCGGCCTTCGTCTGGCACTTCCGGCGCAACACGGTGAAGGCTTACTACGGACAGCAGCGCGGCTACGGGCGGGCCGAGGCGATGCTCTATCCGAAATATTCGGAGCGCTTCAACATCATGGGACAGATTGCGTGGCGCGGGACGATTCCAGGACTCGCGCGCACGATTCCCGGCGGCAACCGAAAACGGGTCCTGTGGAATGCGTCGGCACGCGCGCAGTCGCTGTTCGATCCCGGCCTGACGCTGCTCAAAGTTCTGCCGAATACGCTCGAGTGGACCGTGCTCTCGGCAATCGCGACGGTCGCGTCGTTCATACTTGGCGTGTCGCTGATTCCCGCGGCTGCGATGCTGGCGCTCGGGCCGATATGGGCGCTCTACTATGCATGGCACGCGCCGCTCGACAAATCTCACGAAAGTTTTTTGGCGCGAATGCTGATCGCGTATCTCGCGTACACGGGGCCGATGGTGCGAACGATGACGCGCTACAAAACGCGGGCGAAAGCCCTGACCGGACTCGCGGGCAACGACGGCGTGCGCCAGCGCCCGACCATCAACTGGCTCCGCCGCACCGTGCGGCTGGACTACTGGAACAACGAGAGCATCCCGCGCGACCGCCTGATGGACAAGATGCTGAAGCTGTTCGCGCGCACCGGCCACGGCGCGGTGATCGACGCGGGCTGGAACGACTACGACCTCGAAGTGCGCCCGAATCCGTGGACGCGAATCGAGCTCAAGACGGCCGACGAAGAACATGAGGCGGGCAAAATCACCAATCACGTGCTGGCGCGAATCAAGATCACGCGAATCAGCACGATGGCTCTGGCAGCGGGTGCGCTGAGCGCCGCAGTCGCAGCGATCGCGGGCATCCCAGAGATAGCGCTCGGCCTGGGCGCGCTCACAATGGCCGGCGGCGTCTGCATAGCAGTGAAGATGGTCGAAGCAGGACGCCTCGTACATCGCGCGGCTGAGGAATGCGCGACCGAACTGAATCTCGCACCGCTCGGAGTGCTGATACGTCAGCCTTCGACGGCGGAAGTAGCAGCAGCGGCGAACAAACCGGCGCGCGCGCAGTTGGCGTCGCAAGACCGCATCGCGGAGTAGCTCGAGAAGTACCGTAGGCGAAGTGTTTCGCCTTGTGTCATCCCGAGCGTAGCCGAGGGACCCCGGATCTTTTACGACGCAAGGGACATCGACTCACCTACGGCACGCGGAGCCGAGCTGCCGATATTCAACACGTCATTCAGTGCTCAAATCATTCCATGCTGGATTCATCGACTCGATTCAGTTTGATTTTCTTGGCGCGTGTCCAATTCTTCAGTTGCTTTTCGCGTGATATCGCAGCGTCGGATCCGCAAACTCCTCGAACCACACCAGCTGATCTACATGATATGTTGCTGTGAACCCCGGCGTCTCCTTCATGCGATGTTCTCTCACGCGGCGCGCCAAGTTGTTCGTAACCCCAATGTAAATTGTGCGCGAGGGGCTCGCGACGATGTAGACGAAGTAAGAAGTGCCTGGTGAGCGCATTCTGGTCGGTGACTATAGCGGATTAAAGGAAGCTTGGTCCTGCGCGCCATAGGTGAGTCGATGTTCCTCGCGTCGAGATAGATCCGGGGTCCCTCGGCTACGCTCGGGATGACACAAAGAAAAGATGACACAAAAATTTGAACTTCCTCATCTTGCCTCAAATCAATCGGACATTGCGTTCGATTGTTTTATTACTGAATCCATTTTTCCGTTCAGGACTTGTTTGGCGAGACTTAGGGTGAAGCGCTCGGCGACCTTGAACGGGATGTGGGCGGCCAACGATAGCGCGTAGGGATCGACGACTGCGTCCACCACTACCGGGCCGCCTCGGTGCGCCAGCGCCGTGGCGAGTCCTTCTTTTACGTCGCCGGGTTCTTCGATGCGGAAGCCCTTTGCGCCCATCGCTTCGGCGACTTTGGCGAAATTCGGGTTTTTGAAATCGACGCCGAACGGGACGATGCCGGCTTCCTGCATCTCGATGTTGACGAAGTCGAGCGATTCGTTGTTCAGGATGATCTGAACCACCGGCGTCTTGCGCTGCACTTGATATCCGCGTCGGGAATATTATTTCGGTTGCTGGCGGTGCCGCTTTTAGGCTACCGCGGTCGCCTCAATCTCGATCATGATGCTCGGTTCGAAAGGCGGGTGACGCCGAGGAGCGTGCTTACCGGTTTGCATCCGGCCTCTGCGAAGATTGGCACCATCTCGCCGGCTTTCGCCATGAAGCCATCAACATCCGTGGTGTAGAGATTCAGTCGCACGATGTTTCCGGGTTTCATGTTCGCGGCGGCGAGGACCTCGAGCAGATTTTTCCAGGCGAGCTTGAATTGAGCGACGAGATCGCCGGGATGCATCGGGGCGCCATTCGCGTCGTTCGACGTCTGACCGGACACGTAAAGCACCCGCTGACTGCTCGTGACCTCGATTGCCTGATTGACGTTAAAGGCGCCGAGCCACGTCTGGGGATTGATAGGACGAACTTGCATAAGACGACCTCCTTCGTGCCAACGAAACCGGGTTTAGTCTTGTAGAATCTTGTGGATCGATTCGAGGTCGCGGCGGACTTCGTTCAGGACGCGGCGTGCATTGCCGTCGATCGGCGCTTGCGACGATGCGCGCTCCGGTGACGGCGCCTGTGCGCTCTTCGGCAGGGACTTGCCGCTCATCAGGGCGTCGATGCCGAATTCCTTGATGTGCTTGTTGGCGCCGACGATGGTGAAGCCTTCGTCGTGGAGCAGGCGCTTGATGAGGCGCAGCACGTCGAGATCTTTTTCCTGGTAGAAGCGATGCTTGGTGCGCGTATGCTTGGGTTTCAGGAACGGGAACTGGGTTTCCCAGAAGCGCAGGACGTAGGTCTCGACGCCGAGTGCGCGCGCCGCTTCTCCGATCTTCAGACCGCGCTCCGGAATCGGAGTGATCGTTGCGGGCTTTTGCGGGGCAGGTTTTCGCCGCCGAACTGATGGCGGGCGCTGGCGCGGCATCGGCGTCATACCCCCGGCTTGGAGCCGTTGTTGACGCGCTCTTTCAATACCTGACTCGGCTTGAAGGAGAGCACGCGGCGCGAATCGATCGTAATCGGCTCGCCGGTCTGCGGGTTGCGCCCGCGGCGCGCATGTTTCTGATTGACGAGGAAAGTGCCGAAGCCGGAAATTTTCACTTTCTGACCCTGGCGCAATGAATCCCTGATGATCGCGAACACTGCTTCGACCACGTCACAGGCTTCCTTTTTCGAGGAGCCCACCCGCTCGTAGATCAGATCTACAAGATCGGCTTTAGTCATTCCCTGCGGCGTAACGATCCCCACCCGCTCGCGTTAGGCACGCTGCTACTGCCGCAACTCCGCCCCCAGCCGCATCCGCGCCTGCTCGATCAACACGGCGTGAATGCGATTAACCTCCTCATCAGTCAGCGTGCGATCCTTTGCACGGTAACGACAAGCCAACGCCACACTCTTCTTACCGGCGGCCACCGCGGTCCCCTCGTACACGTCGAACACCTCGACGCTCTCCAGCAGCGACGCGCCGCAATCCCGAATGGTCTTGACTACCATATCCGCCGGGAAATTCCGATCCAGCACGAGCGCCAAATCGCGCCTGATAGTAGGAAATTTTGGCGGCGGCTCGAAAGTTTTGCGCGGCGAGAAACCATAAGAAATGAGACTACTCAAGTCAAGTTCGAAGACCGCGCACGGCTCGTTCAGGTCAAGGCGCATCGCTTCCGCCGGATGCAGCTCGCCGATCAGACCGACCTGCGTGTCGTCGAGCGACACGATAGCGCTGCGCCCGGGATGCAGGAATGGCGCATCGGCGGGCTCGATTGCCTTGAATGAAATGTGCGACGAGATGCCGATTGCGTCGAACCAGGTCTCGAGGATTCCTTTCATCGTAAAGAATCCTGCGGCGATGCTCTGATCGCCGATTGCGGAGATCGCGTAAGGTCCGTAACTGACACTGGCGAGGTGATTGTGTTCGGTCGCGATGTCGCCATCCATGCGGAATACCTTGCCCATTTCAAACGCGTGAAAACTGCGGGCCTCGCGGTTCAAGTTGAACCTGAGCGAAGTGACGAGTCCCGGCATCAGGCTGACGCGCAGCTCGCTCAGTTCCGCGGACAACGGGTTGGTCACTTTGACCGGGCGCGCCGCGATTTGAATTCCTGAAAAGCGCGCGTTATCGGCAGGCGCGATGAATGCGATGGTCGCGGCTTCGGTGAGGCCGCATCCGAGCATCACTTCGCGCGTGCCCGTGATGAATTCGCGCTCGCGATTTACCGGCGCCAACGCGCTCAGGCGCTCCGGCAGGCGAGCGGGGATGTCCTCGAGGCCGCCGAGGCGCGCGACTTCCTCGATAAGGTCGGCCTGCTCGACCAGGTCGGAGCGGAACGACGGCGGCACTACTGCGAGAATTCCTTTGCCGCGAGTACTCACTTGCGCACCGAGCGATTTGAGACGGCTGCGCGCGACGGTCGGCGGGATCGATGCGCCGAGCAGCGATTCCATCGCGCCGAGGTCGAGCGCGATTTCGCGCGGTTCGGCTTTGCGCGGCTCGAAGTCGGCGATTGGCGACGCTTCGCGGCCGCGCGCGATTTTGCGGATCAATTCGGCGGCGCGAATCAGCGCGCCTACCTGCCCCGCGCGATCGATGCCACGTTCGAAGCGGTAGCTCGCCTCGCTGCGCAAACCCAATCGGCGCGAGGTGCGCGCGACGGTCATCGGTTCGAAGTATGCGCTCTCGAGCAGAATAGTCGTGGTCGCGTCGCTGACCTCGGAGTTAAGACCGCCCATCACGCCGGCGATTGCGAGCGGCTTATCGGGGTCGGCGATTAGCAAGTCGTTCGGATCGAGGGTGCGGGTGAGGTTGTCGAGCGTGACGAACTCGCGGGTCTCGCCCGCGCGTCGCACGACGATCTTGCCCCCGGCGATCTTCGCGTAATCGAAGGCGTGCAACGGCTGGCCGAGCTCGAGCATGACGTAGTTGGTCGCATCGACGACGTTGTTGAGCGCGCGCATCCCGCACAGTTCCAGCCGGCGCTTGAGCCACGCGGGCGAAGGACCGAGCTTGATTCCGGTCATCGCGAGCGCGGCGTACCGCGGGCAAAGATCGGGCGCGTCGATCGAGACGGCGACCGCGAATCCTGCGCCGTCGTGCGCGTCGCCCGAAGGGGCCGCGCGCAAACGCGGCGCGCGCAATCTTCCGCCGAACAGCGCCGCGACCTCGCGCGCCAGGCCGAGAATCGACAGGCAATCGCCGCGATTCGGCGTGATTTCGACATCGAGCACGACGTCGTCGAGGTGCAAATACGCGGCCACCGCGCCACCCAGCGGCGCGTCGGCGCCGAGCGCAAGAATTCCCGCGTGATCCTGCGACAGGCCGAGCTCGCGCTCCGAACAGAGCATGCCCTCCGACTGGACGCCGCGAATTACTGCTGCCTGCAGCGGCGGTTCTTTGCCGAGTTGCGCGCCAACCAGAGCGAGCGGCGCGGTCATGCCGGCCTTGACGTTCGGCGCGCCGCACACGACTTTGAATTTTCCTTTTTCGCCGGCGTCCACTTCGACCAGATTCAGGCGGTCCGCGTTCGGATGCTTCTCGACGTTGAGAACGCGCGCGGCGAACACGCCCGCGAATCCGGGCGTGAGCTTCTCGACGTGCTCGACCACCAGTCCCGCGAAACTTAAGCGGCGCGAAATTTCCTCGACCGGCGCATCGACGCTGACGAAGTCGCGCATCCAACTAAGCGGAAGCTTCATCGCACACCTCCGCTCAGCGCCGGGAACTGGTTCAGGAAGCGGAGGTCGTTCTCGAAGAACAGGCGCATGTCGTCAACGCGGAGCTTCAGCAGGCCGGTGCGCTCGACGCCCATGCCGAATGCGAAGCCCTGGAACTCGTCCGGGTTGTACTCGACCGCGCGCATCACGTTCGGATGAATCATTCCGCAGCCGAGCACTTCGGTCCATCCGGAATGCTTGCAGACCGGGCATCCGGCGCCGTCGCATAGCAGGCAATGCATGTCGAGCTCGGCGCTCGGCTCGGTGAATGGAAAATAGCTCGAGCGAAAACGCACTGCGGTCGTGCCGAAAAACGCGCGCACGAATTCCGTCAGGACGCCCTTGAGATGCGCCATTGTGATCCGCCCGCGCTTGTCGACCATGAAGCCCTCGATCTGCGTGAACATGGGGGAGGCGCGCACACTGAGGTCGTCGCGCCGATAGCATCGGCCGGGACACACGACGGCGAGCGGCGGCCGGCGTTTTTCCATCACGCGGATCTGGCCGTTGGAGGTGTGCGTCCGCAGCAGCATCCCGCCGTCCACGTAAAAGGTGTCTTGCATGTCGCGCGCCGGATGATGCGGTTGAAAGTTGAGCGCGGCGAAATTGTGGAAGTCGTCCTCGATATCCTGGGTCATCGCGACTTCGAAGCCCATCGACTCGAAGATGGCGAGCATCTGTTCGAGGATGTCGGTGATCGGATGGATATGGCCGCGCGCGATGCGCATGCCGGGCAGCGTCACGTCGAGGCGTTTTTCGTTCAGCGATTTCGTCAGCGAGGCGGCTTTGAGTTTTTCAGTGAGCGCCTCGATGCGCGCTTCGACTTCGCGCTTGATCTGATTGATGAGCTGGCCGATAGCAGGACGCTCGGCGTTGGGGACCTCGCGCATCCCGCGCATGATTTCGGTCAGCTCGCCGGAGCGTCCGAGGACACGGACGCGGACCGCGTCGATTTGCGCTTCGCTGGCGTCGTCGGAAAGTTCCGCCATCGCGCGGCGCCTGATTTCTTCGAGTTGTTCTTTCATCGCGATCTTCGCCGAACTTCTCCGTTAGTCTCGCCATTGATTCGTTGTGCGCTGAGGTTGGTGCGAGCCGTCTGGCCCTTCACTGCTGGACGTCTTTCCGTCACCAGTTTCCGCGTCCTTATTCTCGTATCGAGCTCCCAGAGCGCATTCTTGTTGCTATTCCACTCCAGCAAACGATAAGCGGCGGCATACGGCACCCACCGACATTCGCTGTGCTCAGTTGAAAGAGTAAATTCCGGAGAATTCATTCGAACGCCAAAGCTGTGCTCGGGAATGACGAATACATCAGGTCCCCATTCAAAGCCGCAAATGTTCACCACTGGAATCGTCGACAATGAATCGAGCGCGAAGTAGCTGCTGCTCCGCGGTATTCCACCTTCTTCGAACGCCTCGCGTCGGGCCGATTCCAGAGGCGACTCGTTGGACTGCCCTCCGCCAGCGATTCCTTGCCACACGCGACAATCGGCTCGGCGAAAAATGGCGTACAACGGTTCACTGCCTTTCAGTCTTCTGAATGGCAAAACCAGGACCTGATAAGGAGCTCGCTGCATCGATACTTTACCCTGCAATCTTGCATGTGCTCTAAAAACAGAAAACCACGTGGGCGATTACCCACATGGTCTCCTGGTGCGCGGCGCTTTCGAACGCGCGGCTCTATGCTGCTTTTGAGCCGAGCGCGCTGATTGCGGTGCGCACCAGCTCGGTAAACAATGCGTCGCGCTCCTGCGCGAGCTTCGCGAGCATCTTGCGATCGACTTCGACGCCCGCCTTCTTGAGCCCGTTCATCAGCGCGCTGTACGAGATTCCGCTTTCGCGCGCGAGTGCGTTGATGCGCGCGATCCAGAGCGTCCGGTAGTCGCGCTTCTTGGCCTTGCGATCTCTATAGGCATACGTCAGGCCCTTTTCGAGGGTCGACCTAGCCTGCCGGTAAAGTTTGCGCCCGCCGACAAAGCCGGAGGCGAGTTTCATTTGACGCTTATGACGGCGGCGCGTCTTGGGTCCGCCTTTTGCGCGAGGCATCGGAGTTCAATCCTTCTTTTTCAGTATTCTGGTTTTTCGGGTTGTCTGTGACTATCAGGCGTACGGCATCATTATCTTGATCTTTTCGGCGTCGGCTTTTCCGAGGATACCGGTTCGCCGCAGGCGCGCCTTCTGTTTCGGATTTTTGGCCGTGAACATGTGGCGCGCGTACGCGTGTTTGAATTTGACCTTGCCGCTCTTGGTCACTGAGAAGCGTTTGGCGGCAGTTCGGCTGGTCCTGATTTTCGGCATCGTCTTTCCTGAAATTTAAACTTTTTCGGTTTTAACGCGGCGTCAGCAGCACGGACATGTTGCGTCCTTCCATCCGCGGATTGCCTTCCGCCTGCGCGATATCCGTTACCGTCGCAATAATCCTCTCGATAAGTGCGCGTCCGAGTTCGGGATGTGTAATCGCGCGGCCCCTGAACGAAACGGTGAGCTTAACACGGTGACCCTCTCCAACAAAGCGCTTGATGTGCGCAGTTTTGAAGTCGACGTCGTGCTGCCCGGTCGCCGAGCCCATCTTCACTTCCTTGATCATGCTGATGGTGTGCTTCTTGGAGTCGTGCGATTTCTTCTTCTGCGCGTAGCGATATTTGTCGAAGTCGGTGACGCGGCAGACCGGCGGCGTGGCCGTCGAGGAGACCTCGACCAAGTCCAGGCCGCGCGCCTCGGCGACTTTGATCGCGTCGCGCAGCGGCAGGATTCCGACCTGCGTGCCGTCGGCGTCGATCACACGGACTTCCTGCGCGCGAATCAGGTTATTGACGCGAATCGCGGGCTCCCTTGACGGTGGGGTTCTGAAATCTCTACGGATAAAGCACCTCCTCCGGCTTGATGGCCGGAAAATTTCCTAAGCCGGCACCGGCTCCTGTTTTAATTTTTCTAGCAACGCCGTCAGCGGCATCGCATTACTTTTTTCTCCGCGCAACAGGCGCAATGACACCGATCGATCGGCCGCCTCGCGCTCGCCGACTACGATCATATACGGCACCTTGGCCAATTCCGCTTCGCGAACCTTGAAGCCGAGCTTCTCGTTGCGGATGTCGGCATGGGCGCGGAAGCCCTCGCGCTTGAGAATGTCGGCGACTTCCTTGGCGTAGTCTTCGACCTTCTCGCTCAGCGACAGCACTCGCACCTGCTCGGGCGCGAGCCACAGCGGCAGCACGCCCCCGGTATGCTCGATCAGCACGCCGATGAAGCGCTCGAGTGAGCCGAGGATCGCGCGATGGATCATCACGGGACGCTCCTCGGCGCCGCTGCTGTTGGTGTAGGTCAGGTCGAAGCCCTCGGGCATATTGTAATCGAGCTGAATCGTCGCGACCTGCCATTTACGCTTGAGCGCGTCGGAGACGTAGATCTCAATCTTGGGGCCGTAGAACGCGCCTTCCTTCGGATTGATCTCGAACGCGATTTCGTTGCGCTTGATCGCGTTGGCGAGCTTAGCCTCGGCCATCTGCCATTGCTGTTCGGTGCCGAGATGCTTGTCGGGCATGGTCGCGAGCTTGAACTCGACGCCCTCGAAACCGAGCGCCCCGTAAACGTCGCGCACCATCTCGAGATTCATCGCGACTTCGTCCTCGATCTGATCTTCGCGGCAGAAGATGTGCGCGTCGTCCTGCGACATCGCGCGCACGCGCATCAGGCCGTGCAAGGTGCCCGAGCGTTCCGCGCGATGCAGCCGGCTGAACTCCGCGAAGCGCAGCGGCAGGTCGCGATACGATCGCTTCTCGGCGCGATACACGTAGGTATGGCCGGGGCAATTCATCGGCTTGACCCCGTAGCCGCTACGCCATCCTTCGGGGCTGGTGTCGACGGTATGCGTCTCACTTTCGGGATCGGGCGAGAGAAACATATTCTCGCGAAAATTTTCCCAATGCCCCGACGTGTTGAACATCTCGTTTTTGAAAATCAGCGGCGTGACGACTTCGTCAAAGCCGTAGCGCCGGTACATACGCCGCATGTAATCGATCAGCGCATTAAAGATGATGACGCCCTTGGGCAGGTAGAACGGCGAGCCCGGCGAGATCGGATCGAAAATGTAAAGGCCCATCTCGCGGCCGAGCTTGCGATGGTCGCGCTGGCGGGCGAGCTCGACCAGTTTGAGATGCTCCTCGAGCGCTTCCTTGCTGGCGAACGCGGTGCCGTAGATTCGCGAGAGCATCGCGTTGTGCTCGTCGCCGCGCCAGTACGCGCCGGCGACGCTGGTCAGTTTGAATGCCTTCAAGTAACGCGTCGACGGCACGTGCGGTCCGCGGCAAAGATCCATCCAGTCGCCCTGGCTGTAGATGGAAATCGGATCCTCGGCCTCGTTGATTATCTCGACCTTGTACTTCTCGCCCATCGCCGAGAATTTTTGGACAGCTTCCTCGCGCGGGACTTCGGTCCGCGTGATCTTGTGGTCGGCCTTCGACAGCTCGCGCATCTTCGCTTCGATCTTCGGCAGGTCCTCGAGCGTAAACGGCGTGGCGGGCGCGAAGTCGTAGAAAAAACCATCTTCGATAACCGGACCGATCGTCACCTGCGTGCCGGGGTAAAGCGATTGCACCGCCATCGCCATCAGATGAGCGGTGGAATGACGGATAACGTCGAGACCTTCAACTGACTCGGCCAGAATTGGCTCGACCGACGCGTCATGATCGAGCTTGCGCGTCAGATCGACGACCTTGCCATCAACGCGCGCGGCGACCAGGTCGCGGCTCGGGACGTCCTTGAGAACGTCGCGAACGATAGTGCCAATCGGCACGACGCGAGACTCGCCGCCAAGGGTTACGGTTACTTCGGAACTCATCAAGCGAAGAATTTAATCATTGGGGGAACTGGCGAGTGGAAAAGTGAAACGGTGAAAAAAGATCGCGCGCGCGGCTGTGGGCA
>PMOH01000498.1 GCA_003161515.1 Deltaproteobacteria bacterium | reverse complement strand
CGCCACGCCAGCCCGCGATACGCTTCGACATCCTCGCGGCCGGTCGAGTTCGCGACGATCATCACGACCAAAAACGCGCCCGCATCCATTACGTAGTACGCAAACAGGTAGAACAGCATCGCGCGAATGCCGTCGTTGGACAGCACCACGAATCCCATCAACGCGTAACCGGCCTGCGCGATGCTCGAATACGCAAGCAGCCGCTTCATGTTGGTCTGCTGCAACGCGGCGAGATTCCCGAGCGTCATCGTAATGATGCAAACGAATAGCAGCAGTTGAGGCCAATCGACACCCGCAAGCGCGGTCCAGCTTCCGCCCGCCGCCAGATGCGAAATCGCGGGGAAGAAAAATCGCGTCAGCAGCGCAAAGCCCGCTGCCTTCGATCCGATCGCAAGGAACGTCGTAATCGGAATCGGCGCGCCGGTGTAAACGTCCGGCGCCCACATGTGAAACGGCACCGACGATACCTTGTAGCCCATGCCGGTCAGGATCAGCACCAGTGCGATGAACACGGCGAGCACCGGCAGGTGCGCCGGCGTCGAGAGCGCCTTGTTGATCACGCTGAAGTCGAGCGATCCGGTGATTCCGAAAATCCAGCTCATTCCGTAAATCATCGTGCCCGACGCGACGCCGCCGTAAATCAAATATTTGAGCGCCGCTTCGAGGGATCGACGGTTGTGCCGTAAAAATCCCGTCAGAATGTATGAAGTCAGGCTGACGAACTCGAGCGCCAGGTACGCCATCAGCAGGTTCGCCGACTCCGCCATCAGGAACATCGCAAACGTGCTCGCGAGCAGAATCGCGTAGTACTCGCCCTGGTCGCAGCCCAGCACTTCCTGCGAACCCATCGACATCCAGATAGCCACGACAGCAGCCAATCCGATCAGCAAGCGGAAATAGATCGCGAACGAATCGAATACCAACATTCGATGGAACAGCCACGCACCCGACGACGCGGGCTCAAGGCCAATCGCGATCAACGACGCCGCGGCCACGATTAGAGCCAACCAGCCGAGGCGCGACTTGTCGCGCACCGCAAGGTCGGTGATCACAAGGATCAAAATTCCCGCCGCCAGAATTATCTCCGGAATGAAGTGCCTGAGGCTCGCGAGGTTTCCGAGGTCCATCTAATTCCTGCCGCGTCTAGTGCAGCATCGCGACGGCCGCGCCCGAAGTCGAGAGCACAACCTGGTTGAGATGCACCAGCGAGGTGTTGAGCAAGCCAAGAATCGCGTGCGGGTAGACGCCGAGAATCAGCACGATGATTCCGAGCGGCACCAGCGTGAAGGCCTCGCGGAAGGACAAATCGGGAAGGTCCTTATACTTCTCGTTCAACGGCCCGAGGTAAATTCGTTGGAAAGTCCAGAGCAGATAGCCCGCGGTCAGTACCGCAGTCGCCGCTCCGAACGCGACCATCAGCGGATGCGTTTGCCACGCGCCGAGCAGAACCAGCACTTCCGAAATAAATGCGGACATCCCCGGAAGTCCCATGCCGGCGAAAAACGCGAACCCGGTGACCGCGGTGTATATCGGCATCTGCTGCGCGAGGCCGCCGAACCCGTTTATCTCGCGATGATGCGCTCGATCGTAGATCACGCCGACCAAAATAAAGAGCATCGCCGTGATCGTCCCGTGATTGAACATCTGCAGCACGGCGCCGTTGATTCCCGCCGCGGTGAACGCCGCCAGCCCGAGCATCACGTAACCCATGTGGCTAATCGACGAATAGGCAATCAACTTCTTATAGTCAGTCTGCGCCATCGCGCACATCGCGCCATATACTATGTTGATAGTGCCGATGACTCCGAGAAACAGCCACGCGAGCTGGTAGCTGGCGGCAGGAAGCACCGCAAAATTCACGCGCAGGATGCCGTAAGTGCCCATTTTCAGCAGCACGCCGGCGAGAATCACCGAGATGGCAGTGGGCGCTTCGACGTGCGCGTCGGGCAGCCAGGTGTGGAACGGGAACGCGGGAATCTTGATTGCGAAGCCGATGAACAGTGCGATCCATGCTATTCGCTGGAAATTAATTGAGTAGTGACTTGAATTTGCGGCTAACTCAGTCAGATCGAAAGTCGGGGTCGCGCCGTAGTAATACAGTCCGAGCATCGCCAGCAGAATTAGTACTGAACCGAGTAGTGTATAGAGGAAGAACTTGATAGCGGCGTATTCGCGCCGCGGACCACCCCAGATGCCGATNNAGAAAGTACATCGGCAGCAGCATCACTTCCCAGAAAATGTAGAACAGGAAGAAGTCGAGCGACACGAACACGCCCATCATTCCCGTGTCGAGCATCAGCAGCATCGCGTAGTAACCCTTCTCCGCGCGATTGATGCCGAAGCTCGCGAACACAGAGATAAACATAATGAGAGCGGTGAGCAGGATCATTGAGATGCTGATGCCGTCCACGCCGATGAAGTAGCTAATGTGGTACGCGGGCATCCACGACGCTTTCTCGGCGAACTGCACCGCGCTGGTCGTCGTGTCGAAGTTTTCGTACAGGTAAATGGCTATCAGCAGTTGCGGTATAGTCGCCGCGACTGCGATCCACTTGAACGCCTGCTTCATCGAGTCGGGCAGTGCGAGGATCAGCACCATCCCGGCGATCGGAACAAAGGTTATCAGCGTAAGCGCGTGACTCATTTCAGTTTCGCTCTTCCCGTTTGTCTTGATAGCGAGGTCATGTTCGTGCGACCGCGCGCGCCAGCAGTATCAGCATTACCGCGGCCAGAATTCCGTACAGGTATCCGTTGATCGAGCCGGTCTGCAGCCGCCGCAGCCTGCCGCCGACGTTGTAAGTCACGTTCGAGGCGAAGTTCACCAGCCAATCGACTACGTAATGGTCGAATAGTCCGGATAGCCACGACACGAATACTATTACGCGTGCCGCGAGGTTCACGAATCCGTCGATGATGTTAGTATCGAACCACGCCAGCGCCCGCGTCGCGAATAGGTACGGCTGTACTATTGCGCGATCGTAGAATTCATCGACGTAGTATTTGTTGTATACCCATTCGTACGGCACGCCGCCGAGCATCTGAGTAAAGCGCGCCGGATCGATTGTCTTCTGCCGGTACATCAAATCGGCAAAGTACCATCCGGCGATCACAACTATAACTGTGACGATTGCGAAACCCGCTTCCATGCCGTGGCTGTGTATTCCAGCTTCGGTTACCCGGCGAGTGGCCTCCGAACTGAAGATCGGATCCAGGAATTCCTCGAACGGTTTGAACGAGACCATGAATTCCGGCCACTTCAACCATCCGCCGATGAGCGAAAGAGAGCCGAGCACAATGAGCACGTAGGACATCGACGGCGGCGATTCGTGCAGGTGATGCTCCTGCTCGTGCGTGCCGCGGAACTCGCCGAAGAAAGTCATGTACACCTGGCGCGACATGTAGAAGACGGTGAATCCTGCGCCAAGCAGCAAAAACGCCCACACGACGAAATGCCCGTGTGAGAAAGCCTGCCAGATGATCTCGTCCTTGGAAAAAAATCCTGCGAACGGGAACACGCCGCAGAGCGCGAAGGTCGCAGCCACGAAAGTCCAGAAAGTGATCGGCATGCGGTGACGCAGGCCGCCCATCTTGCGCATATCCTGCTCGCCGCCCATCGCGTGAATCACAGAGCCCGAACCGAGAAACAGGCACGCCTTGAAGAACGCATGCGTCATCAGATGAAACACGCCGGCCGTGTAAGCGCCGACGCCAAGCGCCGCGAACATATATCCGAGCTGGCTCACGGTCGAGTACGCGAGCACTTTCTTGATGTCGTTTTGCGCGACGCCGATTGTCGCCGCGAACAGAGCAGTCAGCCCGCCGACCAGTGCGATCACGCCCATCGTGAATGGCGACATCGAAAATAAAAAGTTCAGCCGCGCCACCATGTACACGCCCGCCGTCACCATCGTCGCCGCATGGATCAGCGCGCTGACGGGAGTCGGTCCCGCCATCGCGTCCGGCAGCCACACGTACAGCGGAATCTGCGCCGACTTTCCGGTCGCGCCGATAAACATCAGCAACGTGACGAATCCCACCAGTGTGTGCCCCGAGAGAAATCCCGCGAAACTTATTGGAACTCCCGCGAGCAGCGGCGCGTACTTCGCGACCTCGCGCGTCACCAGCGTCGGATGCCCGAGCGCGTTCAGCCCGGCGAACAAACTGTACAGCGCGATCACGAACGCCAGGTCGCCGACGCGGTTTACGATGAACGCCTTGTTGCCGGCCGTCGTGTTCGCCTGCACCTTGTACCAGAAGCCGATCAGCGCGAACGAGCACAGCCCCACGCCTTCCCAGCCGACGAACATCAGCCACATGTTGTCGCCCAACACCAGCACCAGCATCGCGAAGGTGAACAGGTTGAGCCATCCGAAGAAACGCCAGTAGCCGTCGTCGTCGTGCATGTAGCCGGTCGAGTAAATGTGGATCAGCCCGCCGACGCCGGTGATTATCAGCGTCATGATCATCGACAGCGGATCGAGCCAGAAGGCGATGTCCAGATTCAGTCCGCCGACGTCGAACCACTTCCACAGATCGTCGAGCATGAACCGATTTTCCGGCGGCAGCCCAATCATGCCGACAAATGCGCGCACTGCAAGAAGGAATGCGAGGATCACGACGCCGCATCCGACGAGACTGATCGCGCGCTTGCCGAAAGTCTTCTGCAGCCACGCGCCGGCAAGAAAATTGATCGTCGCGCCGATCAGCGGCAGCAAAATGATCAATCGGATGAAGGTAACCGGAATCGGATGATCCATCTCTCAGCTATCCACGCAACGTCTCGGTCGCATCGACGTCAATTGTCTTGAAGTTCTGATAAATCGCCAGCACGACGGCCAATCCGATCACCGCTTCCGCGGCCGCCAGCATGATTACGAAAATCGCAAAAATCTGTCCGTCGTATTTCCCGCCGCCGTAAAACGCAAACGCAAGATAGTTGATATTGGCCGAGTTGAGTATCAGCTCGACGCCCATCAGGATTCCGATCGCATTGCGGCGCGTCAGAACTGTGAACAGCCCGAGCGAAAAAACGATCAGGCTAAGCACCAGGAAATGGTTAAGCGTTATTCCCCCGCCCATCTCT
>PMOH01000093.1 GCA_003161515.1 Deltaproteobacteria bacterium | reverse complement strand
GGCACGGCAGGATCACCGACGTCGTACCCGTAATGAGATGGCTGCGATTCAGCTTGGTTGCGATGAAAGCAGTCAGGTCACACTTGCCTAGCCCACGTGCGACTACATCGGTGTCAGGAGTTGCCGAAAGAAAGTTGCCGCCGAGACTTATGAACGCCTTGACCTTGCCGGCATCCATCGCGCGGATAGTTTCAACCGTGTCGTAGCCCTTTCGGCGCGGAGGTTCGAACTTGAATTCCGCTCCGAGGCGGCTAAGGAACCCGTCGTCCATCTGCTCCCAGATGCCCATGGTCCTATCGCCCTGGACATTACTATGTCCGCGCACGCATAGGACTCCCGAGTTTGCCTTTCCTATGTTGCCGCGAAGAAGTAGCAGGTTGACGACTTCACGGACGTTCTCAACTCCGTTTCGGTGCTGCGTCAATCCCATGGCCCAGCAAATGATCGTGCTATGCGCCTTCACCGCCATTTCGCCGACCTCAACAATTTGCGCCTTGGCTATGCCGCTTTGTTCCTCGATCTGTCGCCAGTCAGTAGCCCTAACGTGCTCGCGGAATTCCTCGAAGCCGCTGGTATGGCCGCGAATGAACTCCCGGTCCAGCACCGTACCCGGCGCACGGTCCTCGGCTTCAATGACTGTTTTGAGTATCCCCTTCAGCAGTGCGACGTCGCCGTTGATTCGCACCTGGATAAGGCGATCCGACAGCCGGGTGCCATTGCCTATCAGATGCATCGGCTCTTGCGGATGTTTGAATCTCAATAAACCCACTTCGGGCAGCGGATTGACGTCAATTATTATTGCTCCGTTTAGCTTCGCGGCGAGCAATGACGTGAGCATGCGGGGATGATTAGTTCCCGGATTCTGTCCTATCGAGAAGATAAGGCCAGCGTGCTCGAGGTCGCTAAGTGTAACCGTGCTCTTGCCGACGCCCAAGGTCTGGTTCAATCCCCATCCGCTCGACTCGTGGCACATGTTCGAGCAATCGGGCAGATTGTTCGTGCCGTATAGCCGTGCGAATAGCTGGAACACAAAGGCAGCCTCATTGGTTGCCTTACCGGATGTGTAGAAGACCGCTTCATCAGGTGATCCTAGCTGTTTCAACTCCTTGGCTATGGTCTGAAACGCGTCGTCCCATGAGATAGGTTCGTAATGAGCGGCGCCTGGACGCAATATCATCGGAGCGGTCAATCGTCCCTGCCTGTTCAGCCAGTAGTCCGACTTTTCGCTCAACTCCGCGATGCTATACCTTGCAAAGAACTCGGACGTGACGCGCGAGGTGGTAGCCTCATCGGCCATCGCCTTTGCGCCATTCTCGCAGAACTCAAACGGATGTCGGTTGCCATCTGGATCCGCCCACGCACAGCTTGGGCAATCGAACCCGGTCTTCTGGTTTACCGCCAGCCATGCCCGCGTCATCCGCACCAGACCCATCTCGCTCAACCCATAAGCCAGCGAATGAAGTATCGCAGGGATCCCGGTCGCTACTTTAGGGATGGCCGTTATCTTAACTTCAATCGCTTCCGGTATCTGATCCGATACCGCGCCATGACTAGCGCTTGGTGATGTGGCAGCCTTGGATGTTTTACTTTCCATAGAATCTCCATTTCACCTGAACCGCGCTTGAGAACATTTGTGGCCTTCGGCGATTCCCGTATCCGCTCTGTATCTGTACCCCATTGAGCTTCTGCACGGAATTTGACCCAGAGAGCGCTTCGCGCGAAACTGCCCTATTCGCCACCCAACTTCGCTTCTGGAGATTCTAATCTTTGTTTCCGAAGAGATTAATTCGCAAGCCTCGAACTGATCGACTGTCTGGATTGAGCGTTGCCGCGAGTTTGGCGATCGCACTTTTGCTCGGCGCGTCGGGATGCAAAAAAGTGGCGGCGCCGGTCGCACCGCCGGTGCCAGAGGTTGTGGTTACCGACGTCGTCCAGCGCAACGTGCCGGTCTATTCGGAATGGGTCGGGACCACCGAAGGATTCGTCAACGCCGATATCTATCCGAAAATATCCGGCTACCTGTTGAAGCAGAACTATCGGGACGGTGACCAGGTCCGAACCGGCCAGTTGCTGTTCCAAATCGACGATCGAGAGTACAAAGCCGCGCTCGACCAGGCGCTCGGCGACCTCGGCCAGAAAGCAGCCGACTACAAAAAGAATCAGCAGGACCTCTCGCGCTACAAGCCGCTCTACGATCAGCAGGTGATCAGCAAGCAGGATTACGATCACGTCAATCAAAGCACGCGCGCCAGTGCGGCCGCGGTCGCGTCGGCCCAGGCGGCGGTCGAGACCGCGAAGCTCAACGAGCAGTGGACGCAGGTGAATTCACCGATCGACGGTATCGCCGGAATCGCCAAGACCCAGGTCGGAAACCTGGTCAGCCCGACCTCGCTGCTGACGAGCATCTCGCAGCTCGATCCGATCAAGGTCCAGTTTCCGATCAGCGAGCGCGAGTATCTGCATTTTGCGGATAAAATTAATCGACACGAGAGAGATGGAGACTCGAAGCAGGATCCCGATTTGGAAATGGTCCTGGCCGACGGCAGTACCTACAAGTATCGCGGCCGTTTCTACGTCGCGAATCGGCAGGTCAATATCCAGACCGGGACTATCAAGATCCAGGGGATTTTTCCGAACCCGGACAACGTCCTCCGCCCCGGACTGTATGCCAAGATTCGCGCCGCTACCGACGTGGCAAAGGGCGCGCTGCTGGTGCCTCAAGCCGCGGTGCTCGAGACCCAGGGACAGTACCAGGTCGCGGTGGTCGGCGCGGACAACAAGGTCACGCTGCGGATGGTCACGACCGGCAAGCAGGTCGGCGATCTCCGGATAATCGACCAAGGCGTCTCGGCTGGCGAGCGCGTGATCACAGAAGGATTGCAGAAAGTCTCTGACGGGATGGAAGTGAATCCGCGGTTGGCGCCTTCGGAGCCCGCGCCAAGCGCGAGTCCAGCGAGCCAGAACTAGCGCGATGTCAAAATTCTTCATCAACCGGCCCATCGTGGCGATGGTCATCGCGATTTTTTTCGTGATCACCGGCGCCGTGATGGTCTTTCGGCTCCCGGTCGCCCAGTTTCCGGATATCGTGCCGCCGCAGATCCAGACCACGGCTATCTATACCGGTGCCGACGCGCTCACCGTCGAGCAGTCGGTCGCCACTCCGATCGAGGAGCAGGTGAACGGCGCGAAGAACATGCTCTACATGCAGTCGATCAACGGCGACGACGGCACCATGACCCTGCAAGTCAGCTTCGCGGTCGGCACCGACGTTGATATCGACCAGGTGCAGGTGCAGAACCGGCTGGCGCAAGCGAATGCCAGCCTGCCGAACGCGGTGAACAACTACGGCCTCACTACTCAGCAGACCGTGGGGATTCCGCTGCTCGTGTTTTCGATCACTTCACCTAACCGGACCTGGAATCAGGAATTTTTGGCGAACTACGTCGCGATCAACATCGAGGACGAACTCGCACGCATTCCCGGCATCGGCCAGGTCAAAGTTTTTGGCGCATCGAACTACGCGATGCGAATTTGGGTAGCGCCGGATACGCTCGCCAAGCTCCAACTCACCGTCGCCGACATCACCAACGCGATCACCGCCCAGAACGTCGTGAATCCCGCCGGCACTATCGGCGGTGAGCCGGCGCCGCCGGGTCAGCAGGTCACTTACTCGGTGCGTGCGCAGGGCCGCCTGATGAACGCCGACGAGTTCGGCGAGATTATACTGCGCGCCAACCCGGACGGTTCGCTGGTGCGGCTCAAGGACGTCGCGCGCATCTCGCTCGGCTCCGAAAACTACAGCCAGCAGTCGTTCACCAACGGTCTCCCGTCTTCGATCGTCGGTCTGTATCAGAACCCCGGATCCAACGCGCTCGAGGCCGCCACTCGCGCCAAGGCGAAGATGGCCGAGCTCGCAAAAAAGTTTCCGCCGGACATGAAGCTGAGCCTGACGCTCGATACCACCGTTGCGGTGACCGAGGGCGCCCGCGAGATCGTGAAAACCCTGCTCGAGGCGATCGCCCTGGTGACGCTGGTGGTGTTCCTCTTCCTGCAAAGTTGGCGCGCGACATTGATTCCGCTCCTCACCATCCCGGTCTCGCTGGTGGGCGCCTTCATGTTCTTCCCGGCGGTCGGATTCTCCGTCAACACGCTCTCGCTGCTGGGACTGGTGCTCGCAGTCGGCCTGGTGGTTGACGACGCAATTGTCGTGGTCGAGGCGATCGAGGCCAAGATCGAACAAGGTCGCTCGCCGCACGATGCGGCGCTCGAAGCGATGGACGAAGTCGGCGGCGCGCTGGTCGGAATCGCGCTGGTGCTCTCGGCCGTCTTCATCCCGGCCGGATTTCTGGCGGGCATCACCGGATCGCTCTATCGCCAGTTCGCGCTGACGATCGCGTTCTCGGTTATTCTGTCGGCCTTCAACGCGCTCACGCTAAGCCCCGCGCTTGGCGCCCTGTTGCTACGCCCCCGAAGCACCACCCCCTCACGCGGACCGCTCGGGCGCTTCTTCGCCGGATTCAACTCGACCTTCGCGCGCGTGCAGAAAAGCTACGTCAGTATTTCCGGATTGCTCATCAGAAGATTCGTGTTGGCGCTCATAATCCTGGTTGGGTTCGCAGTGCTGGCCGGCGGGATTGGCAGGATCCTGCCGTCGTCATTTCTACCGGACGAAGACCAGGGCTACTTCCTGATGAACGTCGAGCTGCCGGAAGCCTCGTCGCTCCAGCGCACCAACCTCGTGATGAGAAAAATCGACGACATCCTCAAGCACGAACCCGGCGTCCGCTACTACAACGCAGTCGCCGGCTACAGCATCCTGTCGCAAAGTTCGAGTACCCGCAGCGGTCTCTACTTCTGTCTGCTCGATCCCTACGAGCAGCGCAGATCCTTGGCCTTGCAAGCAGGACCCGTCGTCGCGTCGATCAATCGCAAGCTCGCAGGATTGCCCGACGCGCAGGCATTCGCTTTTCTCCCGCCGGCAATCCCCGGAATCGGCCAGGCCTCCGGCGTCGATTTCTTCGTTCAGGATCACTCGGGCGGCACCGTCGATTACTTGTGGCAGAACACCCAGAAGTTCCTGGCCGCCGCGCGCAAGCGACCCGAAATAGCGGGGATGAATCTCACCTTCAGCCCCGCGGTCCCACAAATGTTCGCCGCGGTGGACAAGGACAAGGTCTTCAAACTTGGGATCACAATCGAAAGCGTTTACGCCGCGCTGCAGACCCTGCTCGGCGGTTACTACGTGAACCAGTTCAACCGCTTCGGACGCGTGTGGAAGGTCTTCGTCGAAGCCGAGCCGCAATATCGCGCCCGCGCGAAGGACGTCGGCCAGTTCTACGTGACGAACAAAAGCGGCTCGCCAGTGCCGCTCTCCACGCTAGTAGACATGCAACGTGTATTCGGACCCGAATACACAACGCGGTTCAACGAGTATCGCAGCATCGAGATTTTCGCCGCGCCGGCGCCGGGCTACAGCACCGGTGACGCGATGAACGCCGTGACGCAAGTCGCCAACCAGGTCCTCCCGCGCGACATGGGAACCGCGTGGAACGGCATCTCGTATCAGCAGTCGGTCGCGGGCGGCGGCGCCGGAGTCTTCGGATTGTCGCTGCTGCTCGTCTTCCTGATTCTCGCCGCGCTCTACGAGAGTTGGTCGCTGCCATTCAGCGTCCTGCTGAGCGTGCCGGTCGCGGTATGCGGCGCCTTCGTCGGGCTCTGGTCGCGCCATCTCGACAACGACGTGTACGCGCAGATCGGGCTCATCATGTTGATCGGATTGACCGCGAAGAATGCCATCCTGATCGTCGAGTTCGCCAAGACCGAGCTGGAGAAAGGCGAGTCGATTGTCGATGCCGCCCTGAACGGCGCGCG
>PMOH01000473.1 GCA_003161515.1 Deltaproteobacteria bacterium | reverse complement strand
GGAGCCTTGCCCTCAGGACAGTTGATGCGCCTGATCGCCACCTGGTCGAGTCCGAGTTTGCGCGCGGCCTTCGCGATGATCGGTTCGATAATCATGATGCCCTGCAAGCCGCCCGGCGAACTCTGCGCGCTGCGGGGCGGAGTGTTAGTCAGCATCGTGGCGCCGCGCCAGCGCATGGCTTGCGGTTGATATAATAGTGAAACGATACGCCCGGATGTGGGGACATCGCCTTGCGCGTCGTAGGGACCGTTGTTGGAAATAACGAACATGTCGAGGGCGACGATCCGTCCCTCCTTGGAAAACCCGACCTTCATCCGGCCCATCAGACTGGGACGCGCGCGGCCGATGAAGGTCTCTTCCTCGCGGCTGATGCGCATCATAACCGGCGCGTTCGCCTTCTTTGATAGAAGCGCAGGAATTACCAACGACACGCCGGCCGTGACTTTGCTGCCGAAGCCGCCGCCGGTGTATTCGCTGATCAGCACGACCTTGCCGCGATCGATATTCAGCCATCTTGCGATTGCAGGTACGGTTTGCGCGGTGCTCTGCGTGCCCGTGTACATGTAGACCTTGCCATTCTGCCAGTAGGCCATCGCGCTGCGCGTTTCTAGCGTCTGGTGACTCGTGTCTGGAGTGACAAAGGTTTCGTCAAGGACGAGCGCCGCACCCCCGAAGCCCGCATCGAGGTCGCCGTAAGACCATTGGTCGGGAGTCTTGCCCATCGGCAACTGACCATCCTTTGCGTTGGCGAAATCCTCCTCGGTCCACTTGAGCTCGCCGATAGTTGGCGGCTCGGTTGCTGGCGCTCCGGATGCGGGCGCTGGCGGCATGACCCAGATGTTGCCATCGACTCTTGGATTCGGGCCGCCCGGCCGCAGAGTCTCGAGCGGATCGAGCACGAACGGAAGCGGCTCGAGTTCAATCTGGATCTTCTCAATCGCGTCGGCCGCCGTGAGTTCGTCAACTGCGGCGACGGCGAGGATCGGCTCGCCCTGGTACACCGGCTCCATCGTGAGTGCGCGTTCGCTTTTCGGATTGGCTTTGATCACCGTGCCGTTGTCGGTGAGGCTGTCGGCCGGCGGTGGAAGATCATCCGCCGTAAGAATTGCCCTGACCCCGGGCATCGAGAGAGCCGCGCGCGCGTCGATGCGCCTTACGCGTGCATGGGGCATCGGGCTCAGCAGCAACTTGCAGAACAACATGCCATCGGCATGATAGTCCTCGGCATATTTCGCTTGTCCCGTGACCTTCGCATACAAGTCTGGGGTTTCGTAATCTTTGCCGATCAGCTTGCGCCCGACGCCGTACTCGCGCTGGGGCTGGGCGGGATTCGGATCGATTTTTTCAGACATGGCTGGTCTTCCTCATGTTTTCAGCTCCGCGCATCAGCGCGGTGAGGATCTTGTCGTAGTCCTGACATCGGCACAGGTTGCCCGAGACGCCATTGGCCAACTCAGTCCGCGTGGGATTGGGGTTCGCTTTCAGAAATCCCACCGATGCCATGATGAAACCGGGCATACAGAACGCGCATTGGAACCCTTGTTCGTCGACGACGCCCTGTTGTACGGGATGCAGACTTCCGTCGGCATTCGCCAGCCCTTCGATCGTCAGTACTTTCCGATTGCGTACGGTGTGTGTGAGCACCGAGCATGCGTATTGGGGAACATCGTCGATCAACACGGTGCACGAACCGCATTCGGCCCGGTCGCAGCCCAATTTTGTGCCGGTTAGGCCCAGTTTATGGCGCAACGTCCATGCGAGCGTCTCCTGCTTCATGACGTCGGCGCGCCGACTTTGCCCATTGACGTTGATCGTAAGCAGCCGTGAACCTGCTACACCGGATTGAGCCAGCAGAGTCGAGGCGCGGAATAGATAGCCCGCCGAGGAGACGGCCGCGCCGCCGACAATGACCCCTTTGATAAAATCGCGCCTCGAGATCGCCCCTGCGATGTTTCCGATAAATCTTGGGTCGATTGTTTCGCTCATCCGGGAGATACCTCCAGTAGCGACAAAGAAGGCATTTTCACGCCTTGGCCCATTCGGATATGAGTCTCGGCAACTCGATCGCCCTCTGAGTTTCAGCAGGGTCCTATCGAAAGAGGCGTGAAAAGTGGCGGCACAAAAAGTGCGGCTCCGCCTATCACATCTTTAAGCGTAATTGGCCCGCTGGCCGGATCAAGCAGTGAGAAAATGTCCTTATAAGATCAAAACCGATAATTTTGTTGAGAAATTCTGCTGGCTATGCGATGCCGGCATGGCCGAGGAGGGCCTGCGTCATCTCGACGTGACGCGGCATTCCGATACGCCGGTAACTGTGCAGCGCTTCGTTGAGCAGCATTTGCGCCTTTTCGCGATCTCCTGTTGCGGCGCGGTCCAGCAGCATCATGGCATGAAAACGCCGTATGTCGGTCTGCTCGAGCTGGTTCGGAAGAGCAGCGGCCTCTTCCAAGCCGGTGCGAAAGTGCTCCTCTGCCGCGTTCCAGTTCCGCGCGGCTGCGGCCGAAATTCCAGCGACCGTGCGCGGAAAACGAGACAGTATCTGAACAAAAATCGTTCCCGTATTGATGAGTTCACTGACATCGCGGTAAAGCACTGCGGCTTGCTCGCGCTCGCCGAGGACAAACAGCCCCTCAATCACGGCGAGCAGCAACATCCACGAACCATAGATGTTGGTTTTCCCCCCGCGCGCAATCATTTCACGGTGAACGTTCATCAGCGCCAGCGCGCCCGCTCGATCGCCGGAGTAAGCCATGAGGCGGAAGCGCACTGCCAAATTCATCGCTTGGACGTGGCCTGGCGCTTCAGGTGACCAGGCAGACTCGGCATGGCGCAGCGCCTGGTCCCACTTTCCACTGAGGAATTCAGCGGTGCTCAACTGCGCAGCGGACATGAAAAACGGGTTCATGCCCGATTCAGTCTGCGCATCAAGATCTCCGCGCATCTTATCTTCGAGTCGGGCAAGGTCCGGCTGTCTCCAGAATTCGGTCCAGGCCGAGGTCCGGCGACAGGAAGACAAGGCGGGCAAGTGACCGATCCTGCTCGCCAGGGGTTCCAACTCCTGGTCGACAGTGCCGGCCTCTTGCATGCGGCCGAGGGTCACCAGCGTCGCCTTGTACCACAAGAGCTGCTCTGTACGAATCCACGCCGCAGCCGGAGTCAGCAGTTCCGCACTTCCAAGTGAGTCTTCGAGTGCCTCGCGCAGATGGAGGCAGACGAAATTGAATTTCGATCTGTAAGCCAGAATCGCACCCTTGATACCAGTATCGGGAAGCTTCTCGGCGACCGCCAATGCGTCGGTGAATACTTCACGCGCCGCATCTGGTTCATCCTGATCTAATTTGCCCAGCGCCAGAATCGCAAGCAGCAACGCCCGGTCACTGCTGCTTTCCGAGAGCTTGGCCAGGAGGCGCTCAGCCGTTGCGAACGTTTCTCGTTGCTTGCCGCTCCAGGCGGCGCCTTCTGCAAGTTGGAGACAGGTCCTGGCGATACTCTCCTGGTCGGCCAAAGTTTCAAAAATTTCCAGCGCCTGCTCCCAGATAATGTCCGCCTCACTGAAGCGGCCAAGACCGCGCTTTGCGACACCAAGGCTGTACAGGATCTCCGCTCGTGGGCGCGCATCCGCTTCGTCAACTCGCGACAACGCCAACTCGAAACCCACGCGCGCTTCCTCGAACGCGGAAGCTTCGAGTGCCTTATTGCCGGCATCGATTAGCCGTCTGACCAACGCCTCGCGATTGGCGAATGATCCGGCTTTGACGAGATGGTCCGCGATCTCCCCGGTCCGCTCGTTGACCTCACCGGGATAGAGCCGCTCGATCGCGTCGGCTACACCGGCGTGCAGTTGTTGATTGCGCGGAGCCGAGATACCGGCCAGTAACGTCTGACGCACCAGCTCATGCGTGAAAGTGAACGGGTTCTCAGGGCCCGCGGCGCTCGCGACGATTATCCCCATCTGCTGAGCTTTTTCGATGACGGTGAAAAGATCATCAACCTCAACCCGGCTGACCTCAGTCAGGAGCCGGAAGCTGAAGCTACGCCCGATCACCGCGGCAGCCGCCAGCGCTCGTTTTTCATTCTCGTCGAACCGCTCCAGGCGACGGCTGATGATCAGGCGAACGTTGTCCGGAACGTCGATTTCGTCGATCTTGATGTCCCTGCGGAACTTGCCGTCTGTATCGAAGACCTTCCCCTCTTCGACCAGATGCCGGTACACCTCCTCGACGAAGAATGGATACCCCTGGCTCTCCTCAAAGATGAGGCCCAGAAGATTTTCCGGAGCTTCAAGCCGGCTCAGCTCGTGTAACATCTGCCCGACCGCATCTCTGGATAAGCCGGTCAGCTTTTGCGGACGGACACCCATCCGAATCAGCTCCTCCAACGTCCTGACCAACGCCGGATTGGTATCCGAATATCCGCTGCGGTAGGTCCCGATAATCACAGCCGGGAGTTGGTTGATGCGATTGGCCAGGTAAATGAAAAGCGCCAGCGTCGATTCGTCCGCCCAATGAAGATCTTCAAGGATAAGTAGCTGCGGATTCAGTCGCGCTGTGCGGGCCAGCGTCTCTGAGACGCTCTGGAACAGATAGCCGCGCTGTTGCGCTGCCGGCAGTTCCAGCGGTTGCGGAAGATCGGGAAAAACTCGCCGAAGGCTCGGAGCGATCTGCGCCAGCTCAGAGACAGTGTCGCCCATACGTCGACGGTAATCATCCAGGCTCGCCGCTCGCGCCAGGGTGTTCTCGATGATCTCGACGAATGGGAGGTAGGGATGCGGCTCGTCTCTTTCGTAGCAGTGGCCGACCGAGCATCGGAAGCCTTGGCCTGACGCGTACTCGGCCATCTCCATCGTCAGGCGCGTCTTACCCACGCCGGGACCGTCCCATAGCATTACAATCGATCCGCGGCCGCTGCGCGCACGATCGATTGCCGCGCGAACTGAGCTGCATTCGTTTTCCCGTCCCACGAATGCAGTTCGTTGCGCGAGTGAGAACGGCGAAACCTCCAGCACCAATGGCGCTGCTTGCGGATGATCCGCACGCGCTGGAGTGGGATCGCCTATTGGACCCGGCTGCTGTTCTGGCTCGACAGTCGTCGCGCCGAATTCCCACGCAATCGGGGAATCGGGATCGGGCTGATAGGAACAGAAGGTTCCGGTCCTGATGCATCGCGACAGGATCTCCCCAAGCTCCGGATCGCTCTGCGCGATTCTTTCCAGTACCGACTTGATCGTCTTGGTAAGGCTCTGCCGGGCTCGTTCCGATGCTGACGCCGCGCGGCGATTACGTCCACCGAGTCCTACCGCACGAGAGAGTTCCTTTGTCAGCGTGTCGATCTCCTGCTCCGCGCGCTCGGCACGCTCGACGTTTCCCAGCTCCTTGGCTTCGTCCAGTTCTTCGCGCAACTCGGAGAGCCGGCGTCGGTACGCGAGTTTGGCTTGATCGTCGAGCATGTCGCCGGCGTCGCCCAGGCTGCCGATATGGATGCCTGCCTGTTCGAGGTCATCGTCGCCGCGAGGCCTGCCGCGCGCCAATCGACCGGTTTCGTCATCGTCGCGATTGGCCGCAATTCCGCCGACCAGATCCAGCACGTGGAATTCGACCGCGGGATGGCGCAGCAAATGAGCCAGGTAGCCGAGCCCCTTGGTGTCCTTCAGACGACAGGATTTCCCGCCATAGCCGACGGTCCAGTACTCGCCCTCTTTGCGAAATACCCCGCTTTGGGCTGAACGTACGCTGGCCGCCGGCTCGCCGGTTCGAGCCGCGCCAAATCGCGCGCTCCGAGAGTCAGATGCCATCTGAATTTCTCTAGGCAGTTCGTACTCAGTTTCTGTTGAACAGCGATTCGACAAGCTAACACCGCACCAACCCGAGCACCAACTCCGGTTGTGCGGTCATTTCTCACGCCTTTCGAACCAGAGGGCGACGGTGAAACTCGCGAGCTTTGATTCATAGCAATATGGCAAAAGGAGATTGATCTTATGGCTTCCAATCACGGAGTGGTTTATCTCGGGCCGGGCAAAGTCGAAGTACAGAGTATCGACTACCCCGAATTGAAGACGCCGCAGAGGAAAAAAATCGACCACGGCGTCATCATCAAGCCGATCACGACCAACATCTGCGGCAGCGATCAGCACATGGTGCGCGGGCGCACTACGGCGCCGGCCGGACTGGTCCTGGGGCATGAGATTACCGGCGAAGTAATCGAATGCGGCAGCGGCGTCGAATTCATCGGCAAGGGCGACCTGGTTTCGGTGCCGTTCAACGTCGCGTGCGGACGATGCCGCAATTGCAAGGAGCGTCATACCGACGTCTGCCTCAACGTGAACCCGAGCCGGGCAGGTGGCGCCTACGGCTACGTCGATCTCGGCGGCTGGGTCGGAGGACAGGCCGAATACGTGATGGTGCCGTACGCCGATTGGAACCTGCTCAAGTTTCCGGACAAGGATCAGGCGCTCGCTAAAATCAAGGATCTTACCTGCCTCAGCGACATTCTGCCGACCGGCTATCACGGATGCGTAACTGCGGGCGTAACCACCGGCTCGACCGTGCTTATCTCCGGCGCAGGACCGGTAGGACTTGCGGCCGCATCGGCGGCGTTCCTGCTCGGCGCGGCGGTGGTGATCGTCGCGGATTTCAATCGCGCACGGCTTGAACACGCCCACTCGTTCGGCTGCGAGACGATTGACCTCTCGCAAGGCGGCTCAATCGGCGAGCAGTTGGAGAAAATCCTGCGGGTTCCTGAAGTTGATTGTGCCGTCGACTGCGTCGGCTTCGAGGCCAAGGGACACGGCGGCAAGGACGAGCCCGCGGTCGTACTCAACCAGCTAATGGAAGCGACACGCGCTGCAGGAGCGATCGGCATTCCGGGACTTTATGTTACCGAAGATCCTGGCGCCAAGGACTCAGCTGCGAGGAGCGGAAACCTCACGATGCGGCTGGGACTCGGATGGGCAAAGTCGCATTCCTTTTCGACCGGTCAGACGCCCGTGATGAAATACAACCGCGGCCTGATGATGGCGATCCTTCACGATCGCATCAAAATTGCGAAGGCGGTCAATGTCGAGCTGATCTCACTCGCACAGGCGCCCGAGGCCTACCAGGCGTTCGACTCCGGCATCCCGAAAAAATTCGTCATCGATCCGCATCACAGTGTGCGGAACTGAGTAGGGCGCGTCGCCTGACGTTTCGATTCAAGAGGTGCGGAGCCGGTTCACTTGGGAAACCAGAGCCACTCTGCGTCAACCGCCGCTTGTCAATCGCGCTTGTGTGTCAGCCGGTCGACAGGTTGACGAATAGTTGGAAGCGCGCTCAGTTCTTTCGCACGTTTCGGAAGGGGCCGGTGTCGAACCGGGGTTCTTTGGGTAGCTCAAGCACACGCTCGGCGATGATGTTGCGCTGGATTTCGTCGGTTCCGCCGGCGATGGAGACGGCGGGCACCGAGACCAGAATTTCGGCGATGATTCCTTCGCGCGGACTTTCGCGTCCAGTGAGCATCACGTCTGTGCCGGTAATCAGCGTATGTACGCGGGCGCAGGCTCGCGCGACGTGACTGCCGGCGAGTTTTCCGAGCGAGCCTTCCGGACCTTGCGGCCGTCCCTGTTGCTGAGCGGCGCGCGCGCGGCGTGAAGTCCATTCGGCGCACTTGGCCAGCGTCATGAGTTTGGCTATCTCCTGGCGGACGTACGGATCCTTGTTCGCGCCGGTCTCCTTCGCGCGATCTATAATGAGGTCCACCCGGCCCGCGCGCTGCGGATACCATGTGTAAGGCTGATTCGCCTTCTCGGTTTCAGCTCGCTCTTCAAGATAGATCCGGCCCTTGGGCGACCCGCTCCTCGGCAGTGCGCTCATCGCGTCAACACCGCGGCGCTCGTGGGCGAGCGTCGTCATCGCCACTTTCCATCCATCGCCGACGCGCCCGACCAGATTCTCCTTCGGGACTTTCGCGTCAGTGAAGAACACCTGGTTGAACGACGCGTGGCCATTCATCTGCTTGAGCGGCTGCACGTCGACTCCGGGTTGCTTCAAGTTGATCACGAAATATGAAAGCCCCTCGTGCTTGGGCGCGTCCCAATCGGTGCGGGCCAGCAAGATACCGTGGTCGGCATGATGCGCGCTGGTCGTCCACACCTTCTGTCCGTTGACGATCCAGAAGTCTCCCTTCAAATCGGCGCGCGTGGTGGCGCCGGCGAGATCGGAACCGCTGCCCGGCTCGCTGAAGAACTGGCACCAGGTATCTTCCCCGGTGAGAATGCGGCGAAGGAACTTCTTTTTTTGCTGATCAGATCCGTGTTCGAGCAGGGTTGCCGCGGCCAGCAATCGCACGCCGGAACTGGCGGCGCGGACGGCGCCGACGTTGGCGAATTCCTCTTCGACGACTCGCGCCAGCGCGTGCGGAAGTCCGCGGCCGTACCATTCCTTCGGCCACTGCGGCATTCCCCATCCGGAATCCGCCAGCTTGCTGCGCCACTCGACCAGCGACATATCGGGATCCCAGTTGGCCGCCAGCCACTCGCGCACTTCGGCACGCACCTCGGCTTCGCTGAGATTGCTCATCGCTCAAACTCCCCAACGTTGCATCAAGAGTTCCCGGTGATAACTCGGTTGACCCAAGAACACCTCCGAGCTTTTCGCTCGCTTGAACCACAGATGCGTATCGTTATCCCAGGTAAAGCCGATGCCGCCATGAATCTGAATACATTCGGCCGCTATATGCAGGTACGTTTCTGACGCGGCAGCTTTGGCCAGACTGGCGAGTGCGGGCCACTCGGAGTCGTCGGCCGCGGCGACTTGAGCTGCGTAGTAGGCCGCCGACCTGGCAAGCTCCACGTCCAGCAGCATATCGGCGAGCTTGTGCTTGATGGCCTGGAACGATCCTATCGTCCGTCCGAACTGCACCCGCAGCTTCGAATAACTTACCGCCGTGTCGAGCATGGTTTGCGCGCCGCCCACCATCTCGTTGGCAAGCGCGATCGCCGCCCGATCGAGAGTACGGAGGATTGGCTCTACACTATTATCGAGGTCGCCGAGCAGTTTCGCATGAGCGCCGCGAAAATCGATGCGCGCGATCTTTCTGGTAGGATCCATGGACTCCAGGAGGCGTCGTTCCACACCGCCGGCATTCGCGTCGAGCGTGAAGAGCGCCAAACCCTTAAGGCCGGTAGTCTTCGGGGCGCGTGCGGCGACGATCAACAGCTCTGCCACGTGGCCGTCCACGACAAAACTTTTGACTCCGTCGAGACGGTAGCCGTCCGAATCGGGAGTGGCGACTACCTTGATGCCGGTCGGATCCCAATTGCCGTCGGGCTCGGTGATCGCGAGCGTCGCCAGGCGTGTCCCTTTTGCGATCTCGGGCAACAAGGCAGATTTCTGCTCCTCGGTACCCGCGCTGAGAATCGCATTGGCAGCTAGCACGGCCGTGGAAAAATACGGAGCGCAAAGCAGTGCGCGGCCAAGCTCCTCCGTGACGATGCAAAGCTCCACCATGCCAAACCCAGCGCCACCGTATTGCTCTGGAATGTGGATGCCGGGCAGAGCCAGATCCTCGCTCAGCTGTCGCCACACCGCCGGATCGTAACCCTGCGCAGTCGCCATCAGGCGCCGAATCTCAGTCGTAGGAGATTTGTCGTTTAGAAATCGCCGAACCGCCGAGCGGAATTGCTCCTGCTCGTCGGTGAAAGCGAACTGGATTCTGCGGGGGGACACAAATGTCGATTGTTGAGGCGTGCTCATCGTGCCTCCAAAGTTGCTCCCAGAGGACCCCGCGCCGCAAGAGATTCATCGGTCATCAGCGTTCAGCGCGCCGAAGAATCTGAGTTGCGAGCAGCTCGCCTACGCTTGCGCCATTGGGCCGCGCAATAACTTGCCTGGCAATGCTCCCGTGTGCTCGTTGCTTCGCAGCACGACCTGCCCATTGACCACTGTCGCGAGCAATCCGTCGGATTTCTGCTTCAGCCGCCGCGCGCCCGCGGGCAGGTCATAGGTCAATTCCGGCAACTGCGGATTGATTCTCTCTGCATCGAAAATGATGACGTCGGCGAAATTGCCTTCGCGCAGCAATCCTCGTCCTCTCAGACCCCAGTGATATGCGGGGACGAAGCTGAGCATCCGGATTGCTTGCTCGAGAGTTAGCGCTTCCTTTTCCCGCACCCAATGACTCAGCACGTGGGTTTGCAAGGATGAGTCCATGATCTGCGAGACGTGCGCGCCCGAATCCGAGAACGTCACCACGGACCGCGGATGTTTCATCATTTCCAGAACGTGATCCTGATTTTCGTTGACCAGGGTCTGCAGGAAGAATTTCTTTAGATTATTTTCCAGCGCGAGATCGATCATGACATCGACTGGATCTTTGTTTTCAGCCGCCGCGATCTCGGCGATCGAGCGATACGGCGGTGTCGGCCGGTCGAGCGGGAAAATCCAGTTGTAGTTCGCGCCGCGCGCCTCCGCACCAACTGCGCGCTCCTCGCTACGCGATCGCTCATTCGCGGCCTGCACCAGCTTGTGCCGGATCTCGGGATTGCGCAGCGCGGCTTCCTGTTCTGCCAGCGGGAGTTTGCGAATCTCGCGCCACGCCGGAATTCGATCGAACGGCATATTGGTCTCGAACGACAGCAGCACGTTGAGTGAGCGACTGTGGACCTGGACGAACATGCGCCCGCCGGCCGCGGCAGTTTCATCGGCGGTTTCGAAATATCGGCGCCAGTAGTTCGGCGCCCTGCGCGAACTGAACATCCCGAACGTCACCGGCACTGAGCTCTCGACGGCGAGCGCCTTCAGCCGGCCTAGATAGTCGTCGAGACGTGCACCCTCGGCACCCGTGTCTTCACCGGCGATCTCGAAAATACCGGCGCCCAACTCGCCCATCACTCCGACCAGTTGCCGCACTTCGTTCCAGTTGGCGATTCTGCTCGCTACCGGCCGACCGTCGGGCGTCTGATGATTGCTGGTGCGCGACGTAGTGAATCCGATCGCGCCCGCCCGAATGCCGTCGCGCAATTCCTCGCGCATGAGCTGGATATCTTCGGTCGTCGCTTGTTCGTCGAAAGCGCGCTCGCCCATCACGTAGGTTCGGAGCGCAGAGTGCCCCATGTACGCGGCGTAATTGATGCCTTTAGGCAGGCGATCGACGGCGTCGAGATATTGCGCAAAGGTGGTCCAGGACCATTTGATTCCCGCCTGCATCGCTTCCGGCGAGATATCTTCCGCTCGCTCGAGATTCCGCATGACGAGCAATTTGTCTTTCTCGCCGCATGGCGCCAGTGAGAATCCGCAATTGCCCATCACCACGGACGTGACGCCGTGCCAGCATGAGCAGGTTCCGAGCGCGTCCCAGAAAACCTGGGCGTCCATGTGCGTGTGCGCGTCGACCAGGCCGGGCGACACGATGTGCCCGTCGGCATCGATCGTTTCGCGCGCGCTGGCACCGATTTTTCCGATCGCTGCGATCTTGCCGCCTTCAATCCCGACGTCGCCCTTGTACCGCGGCATCCCGCTTCCATCGACGATCGTGCCGTTACGGATTATCAGGTCGTACATGGTTCACTCCTTCTCGGGCCTCAGGCTAAAGACTTGCTCTCAACATGTTGGGCGGCGGGATAATTCATAGCGGCCTCGCTCACGGGGTCACCGGCAATTCGGCTGTGCCACATCACTCGTGGCTCGGTCATGTCCCACGGCATGCCCCTATGCAGCAGGCATCGATTGTCCCACACCACAGCGTCCCCGGGCGTCCAGTTATGATGATAGGTGCGCGGCGGGCGACATGCGAAATCCACTAACTCCTGGAGGAGATGCTCGGAGTCGGCCTCATCCATGGTCGGAATGTTATGCGCATGGCGACCTATCACCAACGACTTTCGACCGGTCTCGGGATGAACCTTGACCAACGGACGCAAGGGAACAGGGCCATCGTGAAAGCCGTAACCGCTATACGCGCTACCAGCTTTCGGCTGATGCCCAAGCTTCGACTGGCTGTAGTAGAGCGAGTGGTGCGCGGCGAGCGTCTCGACCTTCGCCCGGAGATTTTCATCGAGAGCGTCGTATCCGGCTCGCATGTCGGCCCAGCCGGTCGCGCCGCCAACGTTCGGCACAATCTCAGCAGTGAACACCGCGCCCTTGGCCTGCACCGGCATGTAGGTGCTGTCGCAATGCCAACCCATATTGCCCTTGAGAACTTTCAGGATGTCGTTGTCCGGGTCGACGATCAGCGTGCCGTCGGCATTCACGTTGCTGAGCGCTGCCAGGTTGAACTCGAGCGATCCGAACCGCTTGGCGAAGGCAACCTGCTCGTCGCGACTGAGATGCTGGTCGGGGAAGATGAGCAGCGCGTACTCTAGCCACGTAGCGTAGACGTCGCGCCACGTCGCGTCGTCGAGTGAGGCGAGCTTGACGCCGGTCACCACTGCGCCGAACGTCGCGTCGAGAGGTTTGATGTCGAAAGCACGTGCCATGAGGGCCCTCCGATCGATCTCGAATCGCTCAAGCGCCCGGACAGAGGCTATCGAACCTGTCGTCGAGTCGTCAAACCGATCGCTGCTGATCTCTTTCATTGTAAAACATTTCATTCGGATCTAGCGTACTTGAACGATCGGTATGCGGAGGGCAGCGTATGGAACTCCGACCATTTGGCAGGACCGGAATTCAGATCTCCGCCGTCGGCTTTGGATGCTGGGAGATTGGCGGCGGTTACGGCAGTATCGAGGAATCCGAGTTCATTAAAGCCGTTAATCGCGCGCTCGATCTCGGCATCAACTGCTTCGATACGGCCGAGGCGTACGGCTTCGGCGCGTCAGAAAAATCGCTGGCGAAAGCGCTCGGCTCGCGGCGCAAGGAAGCTGTCATCACGACCAAGTTTGGGGTCGGCTATCCCGACGTTCCCAACTATCGCGACGGCACCCGCAAGCGGGTCGTCGAATCGATCGAAAAAAGTCTCAAGGCGCTCAACACCGACTACGTTGACGTCTATCTAATCCACTGGCCTGACCGGGTCACGCCGTTCGAAGAGCCAATGCAGGCGCTCGACGAGCTGGTGAAGCAAGGCAAAGTGAGAGCGGTCGGTCTGTCCAATTTCAAACTGCGCGAGATCGAACGATGTGCGCGCACGCGGCGCGTCGATGTCGTCCAGTACTGCTGGAACATGCTCGATCGCCGCATGCAAAAAGAAATTTTTCCGTATTGCCGCGAAAACGGCATCGGCGTGATGGCCTACGGTTCGCTCGCGTACGGGTTGCTGACGGGCACGGTCAGCGAGGAGTCGGCGTTCGAGAA
>PMOH01000506.1 GCA_003161515.1 Deltaproteobacteria bacterium | reverse complement strand
ACGGTGGTTGATAACAAGGTGCAGCGCGGCGGCGCGGTCAATCCGGGCGACATACTTTTCTCGCTCGGCACGCTCAACGAGGTCTGGATCACCGGCGACATCTACGAGGACGACCTCTCACGCGTGCGTGTTGGCCAGGAACTGTCGGCGGTTACGACCGCGTTTCCGGATGAAGTCTTCCACGGTGTGATCGACCGCATCAGCCCGAACATCGATCCCAACACGCACACGTTGCAAATCCGCTGTAGCGTGAAAAATCCCGGCGGCAGGCTGAAGCCGCAGATGCTCGCGAAGGTGACGGTCGTCACTCGTCCCGGCGAGGCGCTGGTAATCCCGCAGGACGCGCTGGTCTTCGATATCGACAACTACTACGCCTTCGTCGAGGTCAGCCCCGGCACTTTCGAGCATCGCAAGGTTGCGATCGCGTCGTGGAGCAAGGTCGGCTATGCGCGCGTCGTTACCGGACTCAAGGCGGGGGATCGCGTGGTCAGCGGCGAGTCGCTGCAAATCAACGCGCTCTGGCATCAGGCGCACGGAGAAAGTTCCTAGACAGGCGGTAATACCGCCGCCATCGGAATTTGGCTGAGCGATGATTCGATCTTTGATGGCGCTGGCATTGCGCGAACGGATTGTCGTCATCGGCATCGCGCTGATGCTGCTGCTGGCCGGCATCTTTTCGTTCTCGCAGTTGGATATCGAGGCCTATCCGGATCCGGTGCAGCCGCTGATCGAAATTCTGGCGCTGCCCAACGGTCTGAGCGCGGAAGAAGTTGAAAAGCTGGTCACAGTGCCGACCGAATACGGCCTGGCTGGTATGCGCGACCTCGAGGCGATGCGCTCGATTTCGCTGTACGGGCTGTCGGACATTCGCTGCTATTTTTCGTGGGACAGTGACTACTACTGGGACCGCGTCGAGACCATCAATCGGCTGTCGTTCATAACGCTGCCGCAGGGCGTGACGCCCGCAATCTCGCCGGACAATCCGATCGGTGAAATTTACCGCTATACGGTCGAGAGTCCCGATCACGACTTGACCAATGAGAAGACCGTCGAGGACTGGATTCTCGAAAAGCAGATCAAGACCGTGCCCGGGGTCGAGGACGTGTCGGGTTTCGGCGGCTTGACCAAGCAGTTCCAGGTCGAAGTCGATCCGCACAAGCTGAACTACTACCAGGTTCCGCTGTCCACGCTGATATCGGCGCTGCAAAACTCGAACACCAATTCCGGCGGCAACTATATGAGCGTCGGCGAGCAGGCGTTCGACGTGCGCGGTCTTGGGTTTTTCCGCAATCTCGACGACATCGGCGACGTCGTGCTCAATGCCAACAAGTCCACCCCGATCAAGGTCTCCAACGTCGCCAACGTCGAAGTCGGCTACGCGCCGCGGCTGGGGATCGTAGGCAAGGACGATCAGAACGAGGTTGTCACCGGCATCGTGCTGATGCGCAAGTATGGCAACACGCTCGAAACGCTCAAGGGGGTCGAGGCCAAGGTCCACGATCTCAATACGTCAGGCATCCTGCCCAAGGGCTACAAGGTCGTGCCGTACTACGACCGCACGACGCTGGTCGAGACCACGCTGCACACGGTGCTCGAGAATCTCACCGTCGGGATGGTGCTGGTGTTCCTGGTCCTGATTTTCTTTCTCGGCAACTTGCGTGCTGCAATTATCGCCGCGATCAACATCCCGCTCGCGCTGTGCGGAGCGTTCGCGCTGATGCACTTGACCAACACGCCCGCCAATCTTATCTCGCTGGGCGCGATCGACTTCGGCATCATCATCGATACCACCGTCATCGTGATGGAAAATATCGAGCGGCACCTGACCGCGCCCGAGCGCTCGCACGAAAGCTACCGGCTTCGGATACTGGCCGCGGCGCAGGAAGTGGGCGGCCCAATGTTCTTCTCGACGCTGATTTTCGTGATCGCGTTCCTGCCTCTGTTCACGATGCGCGGAGTCGAGGGCGCGATCTTCTCGCCGATGTCGCACACCTACGCGTTCGCGCTAGGCGCCGCGATCCTGCTCGCAGTCACGTTGTCGCCGGTGCTGTCGTCGTATTTCTTCGCCCGCGGGATGCGCGCGATTCACAATCCAATCTGGACGGGCATCGCCGCGTTTTATCACGGAATGTTCGAGCGGATTCTGACTTGGCCGCGGCTGACGCTGACGATGATCGTTGTGCTGGTGGCAGCAGTCTTTTCGCTCTTTCCGCTGCTGGGCGGGCAGTTTCTGCCCAAGCTCGAGGAAGGAAACATCTGGGCCCACGCCACGATGCCGCTGACGATTTCACTCGAGCACGGCGCCAAGCTCTGCAATCAGATGCGATCGGTCTTCAGGAGTTTTCCCGAAGTCACAACGGTCGTGTCGCAGCTCGGCCGCCCGGACGATGGCACCGAGACCGCGGGTTTTTTCAACATTGAATTCTCGGTCGACCTGAAGCCGGACGATCAATGGCCGGCCGGCATGACCAAACCGCAACTGGTCAAGCAGATCGACGATAAACTGACACAGAAATTTCCGGGCGTGAGCTTCAGCTACTCGCAAAACATCGAGGACAACATCGACGAAGCGATCTCGGGCGTAAAGGCCGGAGAAAACGCGATTAAAGTCTTCGGCGATGACCTCGCGACCGACGAACGTATCGCCAACGACATCCGCGAAACCCTCGGCGGGGTTCCCGGCGTCGTCGATGAAGTCGTGCTGCGCTCGATGGGCCAGCCGAATCTGCAAATCACCCCCGACCGCAACGCCTGCGCGCGCTACGGACTCAACGTCGGCGACGTCGGCGCGATTGTGCAGGCGGCGATCGGCGGTCAGGCGGTCACCCAGGTGCTCGACGGCGACCGGCGCTTCGATTTGGTCGTCAGGTGGAAGCCGGAGTATCGCGAAAGCCTGGATGCGGTCCGCCAGATTCGCGTCAACCTTCCCGGCGGCGGCCAGATTCCGCTTGACCAGGTCGCCAAAATCGAGACCGCGGAGGGGGCCTCATTCATCTACCGCGAGGCGCTGCAACGATACGTGCCGGTACGGTTTTCCGTCCGCGATCGCGATTTGCAGAGCACTATTATCGAAGCCAAGCGCCGAATCGCGAAGGAGGTCCATCTACCTGACGGCGTGCATCTGGAATGGTCGGGCGAGTACGGCGAACTGCAGGCCGCCAACCGCCGCTTCGCCATCGTCGTGCCGTTCGCGCTGTTGCTGATCGCCGGCGTGCTCTACGCCGCGACGCAATCGCTCATCGACACCTTCATCATCATGGCGCAGATTCCGGTCGCGTGTCTGGGCGGAGTCCTCGCACTAATCATCACCGGCACTCCATTCAGCGTGTCGGCTGGAGTGGGCTTCATTTCGATTTTCGGAATCGCGGTCATGGACGGAATTCTGCTGAGCTTCTACATCCGGCGGCTCTGGGAGGAGGGCAATCCCTTCGTCGAATCGATCATCACCGGCTCCGACCGTCGTCTGCGCGCCACGATGATGACCGACTCGGTGGACGCGCTCGGGTTGCTGCCCGCGGCGATCTCGACACGAATTGGCGCGCAGACCCAGCAGCCGCTGGCGATCGTCGTCATCGGCGGCGCGCTGGCAATCATGATGCTGACGCGAATCCTGCAGCCAGTCCTGATCTACCTGTGCCATCGCCGGCTGCGTCTCGACGATGAGAACCGCGCGCGGGTGACCCAGGTGGTCGAGCCAATCGAGACTGATCAGTTCTGACAGTAAAATCTCAAGCCTCGCGCGCGCTCTCTTTTGCGAAGGACAAGAATATGGCGCAACCAGCTGATGTCGAACGCTATCGGGAAAACTGGCAAGACGAGGTCGATAGCGCTGCTGAGTATCGCGCGATGGCGCAGAGCGAGCCCGACCCGAAGATCGCTAAAGTGTACTCCAATCTCGCCAGGATGGAGGAAGCGCACATCGGATTTTGGGAAGAGAAGTTGCGCGCTGCCGGAGCGACCGTCGGAGAACGCCGGCCGTCCTGGCGCAGCCGCGCGCTTGCGTGGATCGCCCACAGACTTGGGGCCGACGCGGTCCTCTCGACCATCGCCGCCAAAGAGGCGATGGACCGAAATGTATACGTGAAACAGCCCGAGACCAGCGGTACCCGGATGAGCGCGCAGGAGCAATGGCATACGCGCGTCCTGGGACAATTGATACGCACGCAGCCTAAAGGATTAAGCGGAAGTTTTCTTGGACGACTCGAGGGACGGCATCGCGCGGTAGGAGGCAACGCCTTGCGCGCTGCGGTGCTCGGCGCAAATGACGGCCTCTGCTCGAATTTAAGCCTGGTGATGGGAGTGGCAGGCGCAGCTGTCAACCGTCACGGAATTCTCATCACCGGCGTCGCGGGCCTGATTGCGGGCGCATGCTCGATGGCGCTGGGAGAGTGGGTTTCAGTGACCAGCGCGCGAGAGCTGGCGGAGCGGGAAATTCGGATCGAATCGAGTGAGCTGGAAGAAGATCCGAAAGGCGAGGGCGAGGAGCTGCAACTGATCTACGAATCGAAAGGACTGAGCAGCGATGAAGCGAAGCGCGTGGTCGATCAAATGCTCTCCGACAAGACGGCCACTCTCGACGCGCTCGCCCGTGAGGAACTTGGAATTGATCCGACTGAGTTGGGTGGCTCCGCCTGGGAGGCTGCGCTGGCGTCGTTCATGCTCTTCGCTCTCGGCGCGATTTTTCCGATTGTACCTTTCATGATCGCTGGCGGGAGTGCTGCCGTAATCGCAAGTATTGGACTGAGCGGGATCGGCTTGTTCGCGATTGGAGCCGCGATCACGATCTTCACCGGGGTGACTGTCCTGCGCTCCGGGAGCCGACAACTCGCACTCGGCCTGGGCGCTGCCGGTGTAACTTTTTTAATTGGCCGGGCTATCGGCGCCACCCTCACTTGAGGCGTCCGCGCTCCTCGCCGTCTCGCAGTAACCGTGGTAAACGGGGATTAGGAGGATCTCAGCGATGGAATTCGAGATGCTCGCGAGCGGCTACGGCCTGCTCGAAGCGCCGCGTGTCGATGACATGGGCCGCTTCTACTTCAGCGACATTCCCAACGGCGGTATCTACCGGCGCAATCCCGGCGGCAACGTCGAAACGCTGATCCCCAAACGCAAGGGCGTCGGCGGCATGAACTTCAATCAAAGCGGCGGGCTCGTGCTCACCGGCCGCGCCCTGATTCATTGGGACGAGAAGACCGGCAAGAGCCGCGACCTGTTCGCCACCTGGGAAGGCAAGCCGGTCAGCATGAACGATCTCACGAGCGACGATCACGGCAGCGTTTTCACCGGCACCATCAACTTCAATCCTCTCAGCAACGACAAACCGATTCCGGGCAGCCTGTTTCGCATCGATCCGCCCGGCCGCGCGGTGAAGCTGTGGGACGGGATCGAGGTCAGCAACGGCCTCGGCTTCAGTCCCGACAGAAAACATTTGTACCATTCGGATTCCACCACGCGCGCGGTCTGGGCTTACGACGTAACGCACGAGCGCGGCGTCAAGGACCGTCGCATCTTCGCAAAAATGCCCGAGGGAATTCCCGATGGGCTCGCAGTCGATGCGCAAGGCGGCGTGTGGGTCGCGGCAGCACGCTTCGGCGAGGTCGTGCACTTCTCGAAGGATGCCACGGTTGTTAAGCGCATCAAATTGCCGGCCACGATGGTGACCAGCCTGGTCTTCGGCGGGCGTGACATGCGCGATCTCTACGTCGTGACCGCCGACAATACCGACGATCCGAATCGCAAGGGAACGATCTTTCGCGGGCGCGCCGACGTCCCCGGACTGCCGGTGCCGAAAGCGAACTTTTAGTAATTCAGGTCTTTACTCTCGACAGCGGTGCGACGACGACCGGCTCGGCAGGCGATTGCTCGCGCGCTCCAGCCAATAGTGCGCCGGCTGCGATCGTCAATACGAATGCGCCAACGCGCATTGTAGCAGCGGTCGAACCGGCAGGCAGTCGTTCGCCGAATACGACTATCCCGCCGACGATTGGCACGATGTTCGACAGCGCCCCCGACAACGGCATTGCAATTATCGCGCGCGCAGAATGAAACGAGTTCTGCAGCATGACAATGCCGACGATGTTGGCGACGACCACGCCATAGACGTAAGGATTCGAGACTAGTCGTAGTGCCAGCGCGGCGGTGTCGCCGCCAAACTCGAGCGTCATCGCCTTGGTGAACAATGCGCCCAGGCCGAATGCGACGCCGGAAAAAATCGCCGCCGCGGTGCCACTGGCGTTCAGCCGCGCGACGGCCATGGGAGCCAATCCTGCGAGCGTCAGCAGGACGGTGAAGATCAGCAGGGTTGCGGGCTCGAGCGCCCCTTCAGTCTCGCCGCCGTTGAGCGACAGCGTCAGCATCAGCATCCCGAACACGATCGCAGCGATGCCGGCCCATTCGCGAGGACTCGCGCGCTCGCCGAGCACCACCACCGATGCAACTACGAATAGCGCGATTCCACCCTGTCCCATCACCGCCACCATCGAGACCGGCGCTCGCGACACCGCGATCACGTAACAGACCCAGCCTGCGGTCTGGACGCCGAGTCCGCCGATCCACATCGGATCGCGGAGCCACGCGGCGATCGCGCCGATCACGTTCGCACCTGCCGCCATTGGAAGATGCGCCGATCGCGTCTTCATCATCAGCAGGCCGAGCGCCATCAGTGCGCTCGCTACGATCGCGAGAGACAGGTAGAGGATCACTGGTTCAGCTCTTCACTTCGCGCATCGCGCCGCCGCGGATCACCTTGAACCGGCGTCCCGCCCACATCACTTTGTTGCTGAGCAGGCTGCCAAACCAGACGCCGGTCATTATCAGGTCCTTGAAGGGAACAAGCCACAGGTCGCCCAGCATCTCGGGCATCTTGAGCACGCGGCCGACGATCGCCGCCGACATCGCTAGCCGCGCGGCAACCACCAGCACCAATGCCGCGAAGGCCGCGGCGCTACCGCGCGTGACCGCCAGCAGCACCAGCGCCCAGAATGGGCCGTGCATCAGAATAGTCGCGAGGCTGATTGGACGCACCGTGCGGTAGGTGCGCGCCCAGCGTAGTTGATGGTGCCAGAAGTCGGCGAAATTCTTTTCCTCGCACGTCAACGTGACGATCGCGTCGGACAGTTTGATCTCGTAGCCTTGCGTATTAACGAAATTGCCCAGGTAGAAGTCGTCGGCTAGCATGTTTTTGACCGCGCGGAATCCGCCCGCTGCCTCGAGCACCTTGCGTTTGATCGCGATCGTCGCGCCGAGTGCGTAGTGCATCGGCTCGATCATTTCCGCGAGCAGAATCTGCGGCAGAAAATCGGTGTTGACGTAGAGCGCCTCCAGCCGCGACGCGAACGAACCGCCCGGCCGCGCCCGATACGCGCAGGTCACGATGCCGACTTTCTCGTCCGACATCAGCTCGCCGACGATCCGCTTCAGGTAGTCGCGATCGACCGATACATCGGCGTCGCTGAGCACGAACACTTCGGCCTTCTCGGCGCGGTCCGCCATCTTGACCAGCTTCGCGATTTTGCGATTGCTGCAGTTGGGCTCTTCGCCAATCATCAGCGTGATATTCGCGTACTGGTAGCGTTGCCGCAGTGCTACCGGAATCTCGGCAGCCGCATCCTCGTAGCTCTCAACGCCGAAATAAAATTCGACCCGCGGGTATGCGATTTCCAGAAAGCTTACGAGGTTTGAGGCCAGCGAATTGCTGCTGCCGTGCAGCGGCTTCAGCACCGCCACGCGCGGCGGAACCTTGGGCAGCGGGGGCAGGGGAGAGACGGTGCGCTTTGCAAACCTGATCGCTGCGAGCGTTGCCGCGGCGTAGTAGAACATCGACACGCACAGCGCCGCAGCGGGTAAAGCGATCCAGATAGTCATCGAATGACTCGCACCGCGCGCTTATCCGGGATGGCAGATCGCCCCACAGACGTCCTGCCGCGGATCTCGCGCCTGCCCCTTGCTCGCGCCCGGAATTCTATTTCAGGCCGACGCTTGCTGCGCAGTCTGATGCCGTCGCTGACGCATCGTCGATAGAAATTGACGCCCCTCGTTGAGCATCCGCTTCGTCTCTTCCATCGACGTCATCATCTTTCTCACCGACTTGAATATGTACTTCGGCCGGAAATAGAAGCTGCGATAGAAGCGTTCGACCGCGCCGTAAATTTCTTCGTTGGTCAGCCCGGGATAAGTGATCGTGCACTTCTGGTAGCCGGATTCGTCGAGCAGCGGATCGACCGCCAGGAATCCGTTTTTCGTCACGTAGTCGAACAACTCGGTGCCTGGGTACGGCGACGCGAGCGACACCTGGATCGTCTCGCAGTCCATCTCGCGCGCGAACCGCATCGATTCCTCGATCGTCTCCTTGTTCTCGCCCGGCAGTCCGAGGATGAAGGTGCCGTGAATCAGTATTCCCAACTCGTGGCAATCCTTGGTGAAGCGCCGCGCGCGATCGATGCCGACGCCCTTCTTGATGTTCTTCAAAATCTGCGCGTTGCCCGATTCGTAGCCGACCACGAACAGCCGCAGCCCGCCGTCCTTCATGATCTTCAGCGTTTCGTAATCGACGTTGGCGCGCGAATTGGTGGACCACGTGATCCCGAGCGGCTTTAGCAGCTGCGCGATTTTCCGCGCGCGCGCCGGGTCCGCGGTGAAAGTGTCGTCGTCGAAAAACAGTTCCTTCATCTTCGGGAACTTCGATTTCATCGCCGCCACTTCTTCGTAAACATTCTCGGGGCTTCGCACGCGATAGCGATGCCCTTGCGTGACCTGCGGCCACAAGCAGAACGTGCATCGCGCCGGGCAGCCGCGCCCGGTGTACATCGAAACGTACGGATATTGGCAGTAGGGACTGTTGTACTTCAGGTAGTCGAGGTTTTTTTCGTAAACCTCGGTCACGAACGGCAGCTTGTCGAGTTCTTCGTCAGTGAGCGCAGGTCGGTCGGGATTATGATGCTGCGCGCCATCCTTCTGATAGCTGATTCCGCCGATCGTGCTCCAGTCGCGGCCCTCCGCCACTTCAAGCATCGAGTAGTCGAATTCCTTGCGCGCCGCGATGTCGATCGACGGCGACAATTTCAGCGTCTCCTCAGGCCGCGCGGTCGGATGTCCCCCGACCATCGCGATGATCGTATTCGGATTCGCCGCCTTGATTGCTTCGGCGGTGCGCGCGTCCATCCTGAGCGACGGCGTCGAGGTGTGAATCACGACCAGGTCGTAATTCTTGGCCTCGTTGACGGTCATCTCTACCGTGTAATTGTGCGGCGGCGCGTCGAGCAACCGAGCGCCTGGAATCATCCCGGCCGGATACGCCAGCCACGTCGGATACCAAAATGACCAGACCTCGCGCGTCGCCTGGTAACGCGAACCGGCACCCCCGTCAAAGTCGTCGTACGAGGGCGGATTCAGAAAAAGTGTTTTCATTACATCCATATTTTGAAGCATACCTTATGACTGTCCGATTGGTTAGTCACGAACTATACAAACCGCGACCACCGAAGGCAACAATGCGGCGGTGCAAAGGGAACTGCTGGCGGCGGGCAAACGCTGACCGGCAATCTTCCCGAAAAAGGCTAGGGATTAGGTTTCGCCGCGACAATAATCATCCGCCGCGTGCCAATCCCATATTCCTCGCCCTCGAATCCCCCGAACACCGATGTTACGTGCAGGCCGACGCGCTCCAGCAGCCGCGTCATCTCGGTCAACGTGTACAGCCGGATGATATGTCCGATCGATTCGCGACGGCCGCCCTTTGGATCCACCACAATAAAATGCACGTGCATGCGGCTGGTCGCGAGATCGAGGTCGCGCCGCTCGACGTACAAGGTTCTGTCGGCGCCGCTATGCCAGTCGTTCTGAATATAATTGTCGATCGCCCACTCGCGATTCAGCATGTCCAGCAGCAGCCGTCCGCCAGCCTTCAGCGCCTNNGCGGTGACGGTCTCGATTGCGACCTTGCCCGACTCGGCCGCCTTGCGCGCCAGTTCAAGGTACTCCGCATTGAGATCGAGACCTGTCACGCGAAATCTTCGCTTCGCCAATTGCACCGAATGCCGCCCCTGGCCACAGCATAAATCGAGCACCGACGCATTCGGCTGCAAGTCGAGCGCGCGCGCAACGAAAGCGCTCTCTTTTTCAGCGCGCTCTTCGGTGAACATGTGCCCGTACACGTTCAGATAGTCGCTGCGAAAAAAATCCACGTACCAGGCAGAGTTTATTTGTGTCATTCTGAGTGCAGCCCGATTTTTGTGTCATTCTAGAGCGAAGCGAAGAATCCCGGATCCGGAAGCAGTAAGCGAAAACCTCCAACAGCAAGAGCTACCTGCTGAGTCATAGAAAAGATCGGGATTCTTCGCTTCGCTCTAGAATGACACAAGACTCAAAACAAAGAGAAGTCAGCGTGGTAAAAATTTCAGTACTGGCGAGTGGCGGCCTGGACAGCTCGGTTCTGATCGCGAAATTGGCAGCTGGCGCCGAAGTGTATCCGATTTACGTACGATGCGGTTTCGCGTGGGAAGACATGGAGCTCGAGGGCCTGCAATCCTTCCTCGACGCGCTCCAGAATCGCAACGTGAAGACGACGACGGTGCTCTCCGCACCAGCCTCGGTCCTCTATGGCGATCATTGGAGCGTGACGGGCGCGCGAGTTCCCGGCGCCGATGAGCCTGACGAGAACACCTATCTGCCCGGCCGCAATATTCTACTAATTTCGCTCGCGGCAATCTGGTGCAGCACCCACACTGTCTCACGCATTGCAATCGGATCGCTCGGCGGCAACCCTTTTCCCGACGCGACCCCGGAATTCTTCGACACCTTCGCCCGCGTCCTCAGCACGGGACTGGGACACCAGGTGCGGATCGAAGCACCCCTAAGAGGGTTCCACAAGGAAGACCTGATCAAGCAGTTCAAGGACCTGCCGCTCGAGCTAACGCTGACCTGCATGGCCCCTAAGACCTCTAAGCACTGCGGGCAATGCAACAAATGCTTCGAGCGCCAACAAGCCTTTCTTAAGGCCGGTGTTACCGACCGTACCGTTTATCTCGGATAGCTAGAGTGCGGAAATTCCCAGGCATAGCTCTCCTATTGCTACAGGTAAGTCTCCTTGGAGCCTGCACCTCTCATCCTTCGACCGACGCAAAGCCGGCATCGACCGGATTTAAGGTCGCGTTGCTCACACCCGGCCCAGTAAGCGACGCGGGCTGGAATGCCGCCGCATACCAGGGGCTCGAACTTATCAAAGCCAAGCTCGGCGCCGACACAGCGCTGGTGCAGACCAAGTCGCCCGCCGACTTCGAGGACGCCTTCCGCGACTTCGCCTCGCGCGGCTTCGAACTCATCTTTGCCCATGGCTTCGAGTACACCGACTCCGCCCTCGAAGTAGCTCGCAGCTTTCCCAATACCTACTTCGTCGTCAGTTCGGGCAGCGAGTCCTCTGCCAATGTCGCGTCGATAACCTTCAACGTCGATCAGGCGACCTATGTAGAGGGCGTGCTAGCCGCTGGTGTTTCGAAAACCGGGGTGGTAGGCGCTGTAGGTGGTATAGAACTGCCATCGATAAAATTATTTTTTGAGGGCTTCAAGCGCGGCTTTCTCGCGCAGCAGCCTAAAGGCCGCATCCTGATCAGCTATACCGGCAATTTCGACGACGTCGGCGCGGCCAAAGAAGCGGCGCTCGCCCAAATCAGCCAGGGCGCCGACGTGTTAATTCATAACGCCGACGCCGCGGGCCTAGGCGTCTTCCTTGCCGCCGAACAAGGTCACGCTTATGCCTTCGGCGTATTCACCAATCAAAACAACCTCGCCCCGGATGTAGTCCTTGCCAGTGCTGTCACCTCAACTCCGCTGGCTTTCCTGAAAATCGCCACCGAGGTCAAAAACAAAACCTTTCATCCCGGGATGCTGGAATTCGGAATGCAGGACGGCATGGTTAGCGTAGTCTTCAACCCGAAACTGGAATCGAGCCTCCCGACAGCCGCCTTCGAACGCGCCCGCAAAGTCGAGCATGATATGGCAACCGGCCAGCTAGCCCTCTCGCCAAGTCCTACCCATTAAGTGACTTACCCTTCCCCCGCAACCGGCGCCGGCGTCAACACGAAGGCGATAGCTCCTGTCGAACCGCCGACCATAGTAATCGCAAACCACAACAGTCCGAGCGCGATCGCATCTTCCTTGCGCATCCCCGCCATCCCGAACAGCACCAGGTAAGCCGACTCGCGAATCCCCAGACCGTTCAACGTCAGCGGCAGACTCGCGAAGACATTCGCGATCGGGACGCAAAGAATAAACAGCGAGAGCGGCACCGTGATGCCAAGTCCGACCGCCAGAAGGTACTGGCCCGCAGCAAGCGTTATCTGCAGCAAAACCGACAAAGCGATCGCTGGAATCAGCGCCGCGGGATGATGCAGATACGGTGCGACAATTCCTCCCGCGCGGCGTAAAGGGCGCGGCATCAGATGAATCATGCGCGCGACGAGCGGCGCCGCAAGAAATCCTGCAAGCGTGATCGCTCCGACCGCAACCGTCGGCGTGATAATCGAAGATGGAAGCGGTGCGAAGTTAAGAAATATCGCGGCAAGGGCCGCCAGCCAGAACAAACCGATCAATCCGACGCCTCGATCCGCGACCACCGACGCGATTGCCTCGCCCATCCTGCCGCGTCGCCGTCCGAGATAAACCGACCGCGCCGCGTCGCCGGCGAGCAGTCCAGGTACGAACAGGTTCGTAAACATCCCGAGGAATGTGTACGCGAGGAACTCAGGGTAGCGCCCGCGCACTTTCAGAATCGCGGCGAGCAGTTGCCATCGATATGCGCACATCGCTTGTCCCGCGACGTAGAGCGCGACGACTGCTGCGAAGTACGCTGACTGCTCGCGGCTGAGGATTCGAAAGATCGGACGCGCATCGTAACGCCACAACAAAACCGCGACTACCGCCACTCCCAACCCCGCACGTATCGCGAACGCGCGATACGGGTGCGACGTCGCGCCTCGCTCAGTTGACGGTGATTGGCTCACGGCGCGAGATTCGTTCACGTCGCAAAATTGCGCGCTTCTTTCCTTCGATCGCGATCACGTCGAAGTCGCCGAAGCGCTCCTTCATCCGCGCGAGATCGCCTGCATCCAGCACGACCACGACGCGCCCCGGCTGCTCCCATCGCCGAAACATCTGATCGTCATTGTTCATGAACCAGTCGCGCGCGTCGGGGTCGAGCCGCGAACCGAAATCGAGTTCTGTGCGCCCGCCGATCAGCACGACACGCTTGCGATTGTAAAATGGCAACGACTGAACGTAGCGATGGTAACAGATGATGTCGGCGTCGGGCGCCTTTTCGGCGATTGCGCGGCTGAGCGCTGCGTAGGAACGCATCGGCTCGGCCTCGAGCCGCGCCCATCCACCCGCGATCAGCGCAAACGCGAGCGTCACGACGATCGCGCCGAGTCCCACCGCCGTGCGCCGCTTCATGAATATCGACATCGTGAATGCGCCGCCCACGACGAGGATCGCGCCAATCGCGTACAGCGCCGGCCGCACCGCCATTACGTAAGGAGTGCGGAATTGCGGCGCCGCGATTGCCGCGACGATTACGCCGGCGCCCAACAGCGCCAGCATCGGGCCGCTCTCGATGAGTATCCGGGAATCCGGCGGTCGGTGCGCGGCGCGTGAGTCTGCCGACGGCCATGCGCATGCGACGAGTCCATCGGCGATCAGCACCGCCAGCATAGGGACGGCCGGCAGGATGTACGGGATCAGTTTCGCGCTCGCGCAAGAGAAGGCGACAATCGTGACGCTCGCCGCGACCAGGCAGAAACTCCGCGCCGGGTTGCGCACCGCCTCGCGCCAGGTGAGGAACGGGACGAGCAACGTCCACGGCAGCAATCCGATCGCGAGCACTGGAAGATAAAAGTAGAACGCTTCGCTGTGACTGTAGTCGGTCTCGAACGCGCGGCGCAGATGCTCGCCGATAAAATAGAAATCGGCGAAGCCCGGCTCACGTATCGTCATCGCTACAAACCACGGAGCCGCGATGAGCGTGGTAAGCAATAGGCCCGGCACTGCTCGGAACCTCGCGATTGCGCCGTGTAGTTCGCGATTCAGCGCCAGCCAAATCAGCACGGACAGAATTGGCAGCGCCGCACCGACGGGTCCCTTCGTCATCACGGCCAAACCCATCGCGACGTACGCAAGCCAGCACCAGCGGCCGCCTTCCCGCCAATGCAAGTACAGCGCGAACGTCGCGATCGTCACGAGCGCGGTGAGCGTCATGTCGGTCGTGATCACCTGCGCCATCAACGCGTACATCGGAGTCGTGGCGAGGATCGCAGCGGCGAGGATCGCGTGGCGGCGGCTGAAGGCGCGCAGTGCGAAGAAGTACGTCGCGAGTATTCCGACGATCGCGGACAGTGCGACCGGGAGCCGCGCGGCAAATTCCGAGACGCCGAAGATCCAAAATGACAGGGTAGTCAGCCAGTAAAGCAGCGGCGGCTTCTCGACGTACGCGACGTAGTTGAGATGCGGTACGAGCAAGTTGCCGCTTTGCAGCATCTCGCGGGCAATCTCGGCGTAGCGTGCCTCGTCGGGCTCCCACAGGCCGAAGGAACCGAGATGAGACATGCAGACCGCCGCCGCCAGCACGACGATTGCGGCGACGTCGAATGCGCTCGGAGTCGCGGGCGCCGACGCGACGGCGAAGGCCGGCGAGGAGATTTCGTTGCGAGCGGTCCCGGACACGAGGGTTGAGTCTAACGTGCCGATGCGATCGCTAATAGCCGACAGCGCCGCCGCCTTTGCGCGGATCGGCCGCGCCGCGAAGATTCGCCGGCTCAATCGTGATCGCGCCGACGGCGCCGAGCTCCGGCACCACTTTGAGCTTGTAGCCCATCTGCGCGAGCGCGTCGCGCGTCGCCGCGGGCATCGCTTGTTCGACGATCACGACGTCGGGCGCGGCCTGCTCATGAATTCGCGGTTCGTTGACGGCACTGGCTGCGTCGAGATGAAACGCGAGGATGTTGAGCGTGACCTGCAACACTCCGCTGATGATCGTCGGACCGCCCGAACCGCCAGTCGTCATCACCGGCGCGCCGTTCTTGGTCACGATTATCGGCGTCATCGAAGAGAGCGGACGCTTGCCTGCCCGCACCTCGTTCGCGCGCTCGCCTTCGAGGTGATACGCGTTCGGCACGCCCGGCGCGACGGCGAAATCGTCCATCTCATCGTTGAGAATCATGCCGAGCGCGGGCACGGTCATCTTCGCGCCGAACACCGTGTTGATTGT
>PMOH01000343.1 GCA_003161515.1 Deltaproteobacteria bacterium | reverse complement strand
TGCCCGCGCAATGAAGAAGGCAGCGCGTCCGCCGAGCGCCCGAAGCCGCGAGCGCGCGTCTGAGGGTCCGAACGACGGGCTCGGCTACCTGCGCTTTCCCACTCGGAAAGCGTCGCTCGATCTCGCGCTGCTCGGATTGATCGCGGAAGTGCCCGGCGTGTCGGGCTACGACATCATGAAGATCTTCGATCTGTCGATGGCGCATTACTGGCACGCGCATCCGACGCAGATCTATCCGACGCTCGATCGGATGGAAGAGTTCGGGCTGATCAAGCGGCGCAACGTCGTGCAGCGTAACCGCCCCAACAAGCGCCTTTACACCATCACGTCGTCGGGTGAGCGGCTGCTGATCGAATGGCTCGAGAGTCCGTTCGAGGGCATCAACCTGAAGCATCCGCCGCTGTTGCGATGCCGCTTCCTCGGAAATCTGGGCGCGGATGGCGCGATCGCGGTGCTCAAAGAAGAGCAAAGGTCGTGGGCGATTCATCTGAAACGTTATCGCGAGATCGAGAAGACTTACTTCGCCGACGGCAAGGGCTACCGCGACGTGAACGCGATGTTCTCGATGTTCACGCTAAAGCGCGGGATCGATTGGATGGGCGAGAACATCCGCTGGTGCGAATGGGCAATCGCCGAGGTCGAACGCAATCGCGCGCTGTTCCCAGCGGAGAATATGCGCACGCAGATGAAGCCGCTGATCCCCTTCGACCCAATCCGCCACGGCCAAATGGCCCGCGATGAGATGGTCGCAGGAATGAAGAGATACAATCGCCGCAAGGCGCGCGAGCAGGCGCGCGCAGCGGCGCAATCGGGAAAGCAATCCACTTGATTGAATGCGGAACCGACCGTGGGTTCCGCACCTCCTCGGGCAGGGGTGACCCCTGCACCCGGTACTAATCGCAAAATGGCGAGGACGCCATTTTGCTCTCAGGTTCTTTTTCGGAGAGGGTGGCGGCGTCCGACTCTTACCTCGCCCGTTATTTTCACGGGAGAGGCGGCCGACCGCATCGCGGTCGGTGGGTGAGGGTTCTGCGATCCCACCACAAAAGCTCGCGCGCTCACCTTCTTGTGTCATTCTAGAGCGAAGCGAAGAATACCGGCTCCTTCTTCGCCTAGCTTCTTATCGATCCCGGCCCTTCATTAGGGGTTTCAGATCCTTTTCCCAATCGGCTGCCATCGCTTTCCGTCTTTTGAGGACCGCTTCCCATTGCGCGACCGTTTTCTTGCGCTGCTTCAACTCCGCTTCGAATTCGGCGAGTCGTGCCTTGCGAGCCCTAAGCCTCGCCTCCCAATGGCGCGCCGTCTCGCGATCGATAAACTGACTGACGCGCTGTTCGAAGCGTTTCCCCAGCCCCGTCGGAACTAGGCGCGGTATCCACGGCCCCGACAGATCCAGCCATTCGAAACGACTGCCGGTCTGGTCGAGACGTACTCGGATTCCTTCGACCGCGAGCAACAGCGCCTGAAGTGCGTCGACTCCGAAGGCCCGTTCAACTAGAGGCTTCTCTCTCCCTTCGATGAGGAAGGGACACACCCAGTCGCTCTTAGGCCAGGGGCGCGGCGCTCCGATCGAGACCGCGACCTTTCGGATAATATCTCCCGTGTATTCGGTGAGAACGCGGCGGGCAATGACCGGACCCAACTTGATCTTCGGCTGGTTCGTGTTCACGCGATTTATTTTCTTCATCGTCGCAGCGCTCATCATCTCTTTCGGAGTCGGGCGGAATCCGGGATTCTTCGCTTCGCTCTAGAATGACACAAAAACGTTGTGAGCCTGGCTTTTCCGATGAGACCTCAGAACCCTCACCGCCTGCCGCGATGCGGCCGGCCGCCTCTCCCGTAAAATAACGGGCGAGGTAAGAATCGGACGCGCTTCGCGCCATCGGCGTAACCTTTTCGGGAGGGCGCGGGTTCTGTAGATAGAGGCTGATGTGTCCGCTCGTGCTGTATCCTTATATGCGACGCGCTCTGCTGTGCGCGACGTGGGTCGCGCCATTGCGCCGGAGGGTGGCGTGAAAGCGCGGACTGCGGCGCGGCTTGATCGCGATTGCTCGGCGGAGCGCGCTCTGATCGAGGCGGCGCAGCGGGATCGCGCGCGCTTCGCGGATTTGTACGAGGCCAACTTTGAGCGCGTCTATGCCTATGTCATTCGGCGCGTGCGCGATCGCGATGAGGCGCAGGATATTACTTCCGATGTTTTCCATCTTGCGCTGAAAAGTTTGCCGCGCTTTGAATGGCGCGGGGTGCCATTTGCGGCCTGGCTTTACAGAATAGCTGCCAACGAAATTGCGGATCGATCGAAGAGCATCGCCAAGCGCCGCGCCTTTTTTCAGGAAAGTGATGCTGGCGTTGAAGATGCGACTAGCATCGACGACGTCGAGCGGCGCGGGCGGTTGTTCAAGCTGGTCGAGCGGCTGCCGCGCGATCAATCGCGGGTGATCGTGATGCGGTTTGCGGAAGACAAATCGATTCGCGAAATCGCGACTGCGCTCGGACGCTCCGAGGGCAGCGTCAAGCAGCTTCAATTCCGCGCCATGCAGAATTTGCGGGTGCGGCTGGGTGATACGAATGGCTAAGGGGAAACTGATCGAACAACTGGACCATGCGGTGGAGGCGATCATGGCGAAGCCCGATGCGTCGCTGCCCACCTCCGATCCGCGGCTCGCGGCGATTCTGCGGATCGCAGGCGAGTTGCGCGATTTGCCGCGCGCCGATTTTCGCAATCGTCTGAAGGCGGACCTCGCCGCGCAGTCGAAGGAACTTGAGCTCGTGGGCGGCAAGCCGCTGTTCACTCATCAGGATATCGAAGAGCGCCTCGAGCAGTTGGAGGATCAGCCGAACTTTATCGTACATGACGTGCGCGCCGCGTTGAGCGATTTGCCCGACATGTCGATGCGTTTCCTCGACTCGATGAACAACGATCATCTACTGATAGTATCGCGCGGCGACAAGCGCACGAATTGGGAGCGCCATTTCGGCGGCGACGAGATGATCTACGTGATGGACGGCGAAACCGACATCGTCACCTTGACCGATGGCGGTCCGGTCGAATCGACGATTCACGCGGGCTCGATGTTCATCTGTCCGGAAGGATTGTGGCATCGCCTGAAGCCGCGGCCGTTCGTCTCGGCGCTTTACCTGACGCCGCGCCGCACCGAGGGCTCGGCGGCAAGAGATCCGCGTCCGAAAAACGAGCGTGTCGCGCGGCGGCAGGTGCGCAGGAGTACCGCCGCGAAGCTGCAAGAGCACGATCTGCGCGCCGCGCTGCGCGAGGTCCCGCATCTCAATATCACCGCCGACACGACCGGCGACGATGCCAACGCCGCGGTCCGCAACGTCGCGAAGATCGGGAATCTTACGCTCGGCGTGATGAGCTACACGGGGCAGACGCCCTGGGAGCGGCATCCTGATGGCGACGAGTTGCTGCTGGCGCTTGACGGCGAGCTCGATATCACAACCCTGACCGACGACGGGCCGGTAACGCGGAAACTTCGCGCGGGCGAGGCGTTCGTGTGTCCGCAAGGATTGTGGCATCGCCAGTTCGCCGAAAAATCCGTGTCGATGCTGTACGGGACGCCGATCGATAACGGCGAGTTTTCTGAAGCCGACGATCCTCGAGTCGAAGTCGAGAAAGTCGCGGCGCCGACAGCGGCGATCTCGCGCAGTATCATGCCGTTCTTGAATATCGAAGGCGTGGCGAACGCGGTCGAGTTTTACAAGAGCGTGTTTGGCGCGACGGTGCTGATGCGCGACGAAGAGCCGAGCGGAATCGTCAGTCATGCAATGCTCAAGATGGGCGAGACCACCGTCATGCTTTCGGATCCCACTTCGCGTGACGTGAAGCAGAACGACGTGCATGGCTTGTCGCGTGCGCCGCGTTCGTACGGCGGCTCGCCGGTGCATATGTACATCTATGTTGCCGACACTGACGACGTTGTCAGACGCGCGGTCGCAGCGGGCGCGAAGATCATTGACGAGGTGGAGAATCGAGACTGGGGCGACCGCTGCGGCGGAATCGAAGATCCATACGGTCACGTATGGTTCGTAGGAACCCCGCTAAAGGATGTGGCAGGGAAGGGTTAAAGCGGTGGTCGATACGGACAACCTAACCCCTAACCCCTTCCCGAGCGGGAAGGGGAACCGGAAAGTAAGAAACTAAAAGTCGCCTCTCGAGAAGGGAGAGGGATTAGGGGAGAGGTGATCAAATTACGATGAAAATTTCCCGCATCATCACGATCATACTGGTAGCGCTGTTCATCATCGCGGTCGCGCGCCTCGCACGCCTCGAGAATGGAGGCCCGCGGCATGAGTTCGTGATGTTGCCGGGGGATGAGCCGGCGACGATGTATCTGCCGGGGCCCGGCGATCCGTTTTACACGCAATTCCCCAAACCGGTGGCAGAGCGTCCGCCGGCGGTCGTCCTGATTCACGGCTTTAGCGGCGATCGCAGATTGATGAGCACGCTCGCGCGGCGCCTCGCCAACAATGGTTACGGCGTGCTCGCGATCGACGTAAATGGTCACGGTGAGAATCGAAATCCGTTCAACGGCGGCATAGCCGAAGACGACGCCCTGCGCGACGACGTGAAAAAAGCGGTCGATTATCTCCGCAGCAGCGACCTGGTCGATGGATCGCGAATCGTCGTGATGGGGCATTCGATGGGCGCGGGTGCGGCGCTCGACTACGCGACGCACGATCCCAATCTCAAGGGCGCGGTGATGATTTCCGGCGGTTGGGTGCTCGGTCCGGAGCGTCCGAAGAACGCGCTGTTCATTTTTGCACAGAACGATCCCGATGAGCCGATCCAGCAAACCTCGATCGCGCTGGCGACGCATCTGGCGGCCGTGCCGAAGATCGAACTCGGTAAAAGCTACGGCGATTTCACGCACGGCAACGCCGTCGAAGCGATCCGCATTCCGGGCGTCAATCACGTAACGATCACGACGTCGCCGGAAGCCGCCACCACGATCGTAAAATGGCTCGACAGCACCTTCGGAACCGCGCGGACCGGTGCGATCGATCTCAAAGATCCCCGTCGCGGTGCTGCGCGCTTCGCACTGTTGATGTTCGTGTTCCTGCTGGTCCCGCTGGGCCGGATTTGCGGTTCGATGGCGCCGAGTTGGGCTGAAGACCGGCCGGGGCCGCGCGCGTGGATCGGACTGCTGATAGTTGGCGGCGCGCTGTTGGCGTCGATGCCGTTTGCGGCGGAAGATCCGGCGTCGTTCGTGCCGCTGGTTATCGGCAGTATCCAAATTTCATGGTACCTGGTCGCCGGACTTATCGTCGTGGGCGCGATTGCGCTGTCGCATCCGCTCGAGTGGTACCGAGTCCGCGAAGGTGCAGGCGCTGCGCTGATCGCCGGCGCGGCGGGATTCGCGGTCGCATACGTGTGCCAGGTCGCGATGTCACCTCTGTTGCATCATCTGTCGTTATCGCCCGAGCGGTTGATGGCAATGGCGATGGGCGCAGTGCTGATGTTTCCGTTCTGGATCGGCTTCGAGTTGCTGGTGCGGCGCGGCGGCCTGGCTATGTCGACGATGTGGGCCTCGCTCGGCCGCGTCTTGATCCTGATCTTGATGGTGGTCGGCGTGACGCTGAATGTCCTGCCGGGCGTGCTGATGCTGATCCTGCCGATCATCGTGTTTGCGTTCGTGATGATCGAAATATTCTCGGCGTCAGCGTACAGCACCTCGCGCAACCTGGTTCTGATCGCGACGTTCGAAACGCTCTGGTGGGCCTGGATGCTAGCGGCGGCGAGCCCGATCACTTTCAAGTTCTAGTTGGTCGAGGAGACTCCCGTTCCCATTCCCGCTCGGGAAGGGGTTAGGTTGTCAGCAATTTTCACTCGCGCCAAAACGTCACTCTCGTGCTAGGCTAACACTCGCAGCCCCCTCACGCTGCATTAATTCCAAACGAACCCGTCGCACGCGACGAACGAAAAAACGAAAAGAGGAAAACAACCATGCTCGAAACCGGAAAACCTTTTGTCAATTTCAATCTCCAGAACCAGGACGGCAAGCAGATGAAGCTCGCCGATTTCGCCGGCAAGTGGCTGGTCGTGTACGTCTATCCCAAGGACGACACCCCGGGATGCACCATTCAGGGCAAGTCGTTCACCGCGAGCAAGGCGGATTTCGACGCCGCCAATATCAAAGTGGTCGGCGTCAGCGCCGACGACGTCGCGTCGCATAAGAATTTCGCCAACAAGTTCGCGTTCACGATCGATCTGCTCGCCGATACCAACCACGATCTGCTCAAGGCGGCGGGCGTCGGGCAGACCGACTACAACGGGACCAAATATTGGAACCGCACCAGCTTCGTCATCGATCCCAAGGGCAACCTGCGCAAGGTGTACGAAAAGGTGAATCCGCAAGGCCATGAAAAGGTACTGCTCGACGATATCAAGGCGATGCAGAAGGGCTAGTGTCAGGGACCTGACGCGGGCGTACATAGGCCGGCATGGAACGTTTTGTTCTTGCCGTGAATTTTGATTTGATAGATCAGTTGGCAAGGCCCCTGACCAGCCGGTACGACTATAGATGCTTTGGCCAGTTACCTGAATTTCAGACGAGAATTTATCGTCCGATAACTAGATGGTCCGGTACTTGCCCTGCCTCATGACGCCACAGTTTCGCTACATTCCAGGAGGAATGCATGGTTAAGAAGATCGCTGCCATAGCCGGCGGCGTTTTCATCGGCCTTGTGATTGCGTTTGCGCGCGCCGGCGCGTTCCCATTCTGGGGTTCCAATTCCGACGCTTCCAAGGCGCCCTCGGCCCCGACTCAACAGGCGCAAGCAAATCCCGCCGAGCCGCTGCCGGCGCCCCCGGTGCCTGGGGTTCATGTAGCCCCGCCGACAGCGCCGGCTGAGCCCAACACGCCTGAGCCGGGCGAAAAAGTCGGCGTAATCACCTCGTTCGCACCGCTCGTCAAGAAGATGATTCCGGCGGTGGTGAGCGTCAACGTCGTGCAGGATGTGAAAGTGTCGGGGATGCCGTTTGGTCCGCAGGCCGGGCCCGGCGACGACAACGGTGGCGGCGATGACGACCCGGGCGCCCAGGGCGGCGGTGGAGATCAAGGAGGAGCCATGCCGCCTGGTGGCGGCGGCGGCGATCCGTTCGATCAATTGCGTCGCTACTTTGGACAAGGCGGTCAGCGCGAATACAAACAGCACGGGCTCGGCTCGGGCGTGATCGTGTCGCCTGACGGCTACATCCTGACCAACAATCACGTGGTCGGTAACGCCGACGAAATTCACGTGACGCTGCAGGACCGGCGCGAGTTCACCGCGAAAGTGATCGGCAAAGATGCGAAGACCGACCTCGGGTTGATCAAGATCGACACCAAGGACGCGCTGCCGGTCGCACCGCTCGGTGATTCCAATACCACTGATGTCGGCGACTGGGTGATCGCGATCGGCAATCCGTTCAACGTCGGCATGACGGTGACGGCGGGAATCGTCAGCGCCAAGGGACGAATCCTCGGCGGCGATTATGACGATTTCATTCAGACTGATGCGTCGATCAACCCGGGCAACTCGGGTGGCCCACTGATCAATACCAAGGGCGAGGTAATCGGAATCAACACGGCGATTTACAGCCGCACCGGCGCCAACAACGGTATCGGCTTCGCGATTCCGATCGACATGGCGCGCAACGTGATGGATCAGTTGAAGGCGCATGGGCGCGTGGTGCGCGGATGGCTGGGCGTGGAAATTCAGGAAGTGACACCCGACCTCGCGCAGTCGTTCGGATTGCCGAAGCCCGAAGGCGCGCTGGTCGCGAGCGCGGACAAGGACGGCCCGGCCGGCAAGGGTGGCATCGAGCGCGGCGATATCGTGCTCAGCTTCAACGGCCATCCGGTGGATGATGAACATGAGCTGCCGGCGCTGGTCGCCCAGACACCAATCAACCAGAAGGTGCCGGTCGAGGTTGTGCGCAACGGCAAACACATGACCCTCGACGTCACGATTGGCGAGCGCAAGGAACCGCAAGTCGCGTCGGCCAAAGCGGAGACGCCCGGCGGCAACTGGGGTATGCAGGTCGGCGACATCACGCCCGAGATTGCGCAGCAGTTCCATCTCGAGGGCACCAAGGGCGTGGTGATTCAGAAGGTCGCGCCGGACAGCCCTTCGGCGGAGGCGGGTCTGCAGCCGGGCGATGTTGTGATGGAAGTCAATCACGACAAGGTCGCGACGGTTTCGGATTTCGTCGCGAAGGCCAAGGATGCGCAGACCAATAAGAAACCGGCGCTGCTGCTGGTGCAACGCGGCGGCGCGACGCTGTATACGGTGATCAAGCCGTCTGAGGCGCAGGGCTAATCGCAAACTAAGTCACATGCAGTTGACGCGGCGCATCGAGGAAGTCGATGCGCCGCGTTTGTTTTGATGCTAGCCCTTGAAGGCTCGAATGGGTGCCTCGCGAAAATTTGACGTGGTGATTGCAGGTGCCGGTCCCGCCGGACTGGCGACGGCGCTGTTCCTCGTGAAGAATCGGCCCAGCCTGGCGGGGCGAATCGTCGCGATCGAAAAATCGGCGCATCCGCGGTTCAAGGTCTGCGCAGGCGGTCTGATTCCCAAGACGATGCTCGCGCTCGAAGAGCTGGGAATCGCGCTCGACGTTCCCAAGGTCGAAGTGATTCGCGGCGAGGCGGCGACGCCAGTCGGCGAGGTCAATCTGTCGCGCGGGGGCGACGTCCTCGCCACCGTGATTCGGCGTGACCTGTTCGACGCGATGCTCGCGCGCGAGGCGGCCGAGGCGGGAGTCGAAATCGTCCAAAGCGATCGAGTACTCGACGTCGTTCAGAATGCAGAAAGCGTGCGCGTCATCACCGAGCGAAGCATCTTCGAAGCGCAAATCCTGGTCGGCGCCGACGGATCTGGCAGCCGGGTCCGTCGCGCGGTGTTCGGCGCGCGCAAGGAAACAATCGGCCGCGCATTGATGACCGACATCGCAGTCGATCCCGCGCGCACGCCGGAATTCGTCGAGCAGCGTTACCGCTTTGACTTCCGATGCGTAAGCCACGGAGTCAACGGCTACAGCTGGTCGTTCCCCTGCATCATCGGAGGCGCGCCTCATCTCAACGTGGGCATCTACGATCAACGCCCGCGCGAATTGGGAGAAGAGGGCGGCGAACAAAAGCGGATGATTGCGGAACTGGTCGCCGCGTTTCCCGAACTTCCGCTCGACGGCTTGACCCGGCGCGCCACGCGATGGCATTCGTTCCCGATTCGATGGTTCGACGCGCGCGACAGCTACGCTCGCGGACGCGTCATCCTTGCCGGCGACGCTGCCGGCGTCGATCCGCTGATGGGCGAAGGAATTTCGTGCGCCTTCGAGCACGGCAAGCTGGCGGCAAATGCGATCGGCAAATTTATCGACGGCGACAGCGGCGCGATTCGGGCCTACGATCGCGCGCTGCATGAAGGGGCTGTGGGAAAAAAGTTAAGCAAGCTGGCGTTTGCCGCGCGCCATTTCTACAGCCCGCACAGCAGGCTCTTCTTCCGTATCGCAGGCGTCAGCCGCCGGGCACAGGAGATTGGAGTCGATTGGTACAATGGCGCGCGGCATCTCGACGAGATGCCCACCCATCGCCTCGTCGCGCGATGGGCGCGCGCGGTTCTATTAGGTGACTCGCTGCGGTAGCATTTCAGTGGGCGCCCGTGCGGGAGGGGAAGTAAGTGGCGAAGGGAGTACGAGTCGCGCCGGCGCGAAAGCGCGGGAGCAGGAAACGGCCGGCGAAAAAGAATCGGATGCGCCGGCCGGGATTCCTGGTGCTGGCCGCGCTTGCGGCGCTGATTTTCGGATTTTTGGCGAGACGAATAATGATACCGTCGGCCGTTCACTACATCGCATATCGACCGCCCGATCAGCCGCCGTCGATGGGAGAAGCAAATCCGCCCGCGGCTTCGGAAGACAGCTCGGAAAATCTGACGCCGCGCGATCGCAGTGAGCTGGACGCGACTATCAAGCGCAAGAGTAAGTGACCGACATTTAAAATGGCAGGCTCGATGCAAATTGCGGATGACATGGGCTTTCGGGTCGAACTCGAGCATCCGCCGTCGCGAATCGTGTCGCTGGTGCCGAGCTGGACCGAGACGCTGTTCGCGCTGGGCTTCAATTCCGAAGTCGTCGGCGTCACGAAATTCTGCGTCGAGCCGGTAGCGGCCGTCGCGTCCATTCCAAAAGTCGGCGGCACCAAGAATCCGGATATCGCCGCGATCGTGAAGCTCGAGCCCGAGCTGGTGATCGCCAACGCCGAGGAGAACCGCCGCGAGGACGTCGAGCGCCTGCGCACGGCCGGCATCCCGGTGTTCACGACCTATCCGCGAACGGTGCCGGGTGCAGTCGAATCGATTCTGCGATTGGGCCGCGCGCTCAGCCGCGAGCCGCAGGCTGCCGCGCTGGCCAAGGAGATCACGCTGAGCGTCAGTGGAATCGAGGCTTCGCTCGGAGTATGGAGCAAGCTGCGGCTGCGCGTTTTCTGCCCGATTTGGAAGAAGCCCTGGATGTCTTTCAACGCCGACACCTATGCGCATGACGTGCTGCGGATGCTTGGCTACAACAATATTTTTGCGTCGGCGGGCGAGCGCTACCCAGTGACGACGCTCGAGGATGCGGTCGAGCTCCGTCCCGATATCGTGATACTTCCCGACGAGCCCTATGCATTCGACGAGAACGACGTCGCCGAGCTGAAGCCGCTCCTGCCGCCCGCGCTCAGCCGTCGCGTGTTGATAGTCAGCGGGCGCGACCTGCATTGGTACGGCGTTCACATGGTACTGGGGCTCAAGTCGCTGGCGGAGAGAATGGCGCGAGTGCGCGCCGCGGTTCTATAATTGGTCGTCGCGATTCGACGCCACAGTTCGTTCGAATCGAACGGGGAGATTGGTATGTTTGCGAAAATCAGTTTGACCGCCGCGTTCCTCCTGATGGTTGCACCACCGATTGCATGCGCGTCGAATCGCGATGCTGCCAGCTTCGCATCGATGACACGCCCGGCGAATCAACAGCCGCGCCGCGTGGTTCTCGCACAAGATGGTCAACCTAACTTCAGTCAACCTAACCTCGGTACTTCTGACAACGACAACGATAACGACAACGATTCAACCGATAGCGACGACGACAAGCAGGACAATGGGGACAATGACGCGGATCAGCAGAATGCGGCCGGCGAAGGGCAGTCGATTCCGCCGACGGTCCTCGGCGCGCCCGACAACGACTCCGGCGATGCGCCTCAAGTGCCGCAAACAAATGCCTATCCACTGTCGATAAGGCCGGATCAATAGTCGCGCGTCGAAATTGCTCACATAGTCACTCAATGCCTTTCTCGGGGGACGCACGATGGCCGCACCGTTGGACGGAATCAGAGTACTCGACCTGACCAAGCTGGCGCCGGGACCATTCTGCACGATGATCCTGGCGGACCTTGGCGCTGAAGTGATCAGGATCGAGGAGGTAGGGCCTCCCACCGGAAGACGCGCGCAGCAGGCGGGCGCTGCCGCCACGCGAGCCGCGGGCAAGAGCTTCAACAGCTCGCCGCACAACGCGCTCGCGCGTAACAAGAAATCGATCGGGATCAATCTCAAGAGCGGCGCGGGCAAGGAAGTTTACTCCCGCCTGGCGCAGCGCGCCGACGTCATCGTCGAGGAATACCGGCCGGGCGTCGCCAAGCGGCTCGGCATCGACTACGAGAAACTCGCGTCGCGCAACCCGCGGTTGATCTATTGCGCAATCACCGGCTTCGGGCAGACCGGGCCGTATCGCGATTTGGTCGGTCACGACATCAACTATATTGCGACCGCCGGCGTGCTCTCGATGTTCGGACGTCCCGGGCAGCCGCCGACGATTCCGCACAACGTGGTCGCCGATTATGCCGGTGGCGGGATGCATGGCGCGATCGGAGTGCTCGCGGCGCTGGTCGCGCGCAATCAGACCGGGCGCGGACAATACGTCGATATCTCGATGATGGACGGCAGCCTCGCGCTGCTGGCGCAGGCGTTCTCGACATTTTTCGCCAACGGCAAACTGCCGAAGCGCGGCGAGACAATCAACGACGGTGGGATTCCGAATTACAACGTCTATCTGTGCAAGGACGACAAGTATATTACGATCGCGGCGATCGAGCCGTGGTTCTTCGCCAATTTGTGCCGCGCGCTCGGCCGCGAAGATTTCATTCCGCACGAATACGATTCGGCCAAGCGCGCGGAAATCGCAGGCGTCTTCACCGAGACCTTCAAAACCAAAACGCGCGATGAGTGGTTCGAGATTCTGAGCAAGAGCGACATCTGCGCGGGCCGCATGCTCACGCTCGACGAGGTCCCCAACGACCCCCAGGTACAGGCGCGCAACATGATCGTCGAGGTCGAAGGCGAGGGCGGTCGGAAGTTCAAGCAGGTCGG
>PMOH01000221.1 GCA_003161515.1 Deltaproteobacteria bacterium | reverse complement strand
TTCGATCCGCCGGTCTATCCGCGGGCCGGCCATCCGATTCAGTACCTGCAGCAATCCGACAAGGAATCGCTCGCCTCGCGCGCGGCTCGGCGTCCCGAGCGCTACAAGGATCCGATGGAACTTGCGAACCAGTTCAAGCGGCGCTTCAAGCGATGGATGCCGGACGCGTACGAACTGATGGCGCGAGCGACGCTGCGAAAAGTGGGGCGGGCCGCCGTGTCCGCCGGCTCTAGCGGCGACTGGATTCTCGCGTGTCCGCGTGAATACGAGGCGCACGTTTTTTCCAGCGGCGCGAATCCGAATCTGTGGCCGCAGATGGCGCATTGCCCGGTGCCGGTGAAAATGGTGTGCGGCGATCCGACGCTCGAAGAAGTGATGCCGCCGGCGCTGATCGGCCGCGCGATGGCCGAGGAGCTGGGGCTGCCGTACGAAGCGATCCCGGGCACGTCGCATTTTCTACAAATCGAGCGTCCGCTTGAATGCATCCGCGCGGTGGAATCGTTCCTCGCGCCGCTCGGACTCGCCGCGCCAGCGACCCTTTGATAGATTTGTGAATAGATGGCCCTCCTGAAAATTCGAAAATTCCCCGACGATTCGCTCAAAGCGCCCGCGGCTCCGGTCAAGAATATCAACGGCAACGTCGAAGGGCTGATCGACAGCATGGTGCAGACGATGTACGCCGCGCCGGGCGTTGGTCTTGCTGCGCCGCAGGTCGGAGAGTCAAAGCGGATCATCGTGCTCGACACCGATCATGAAAATCCCGGCAAGCATCTGCTGAAGCTCATCAACCCGCAAGTCGTCGAGGCCGAGGGCAAGATCATCTGGGAGGAGGGCTGTCTGTCGGTGATCGATTACACCGCCGACGTGGAACGTGCCGCGCACGTGCTGGTGCGCGCGTGGACGCCGGACGAAAAAGAAATCGAGATCGAAGCTGACGATCTGCTCGCAGTCGCGCTGCAGCACGAGATCGATCACCTGGACGGCAAGCTGTTCATCGATCGCATCAGCCGGATCAAGCGCGAGCTCTACAAGCGCAAACTGAAAAAGCTAATCAAGGAGGGCAAGGCCGACAGCATTGGTCCCTCCTCGGTGCGGATCTAAAATCGCCGAACCACTAAAGATCGTTTTCATGGGCACGCCGGCGCTGGCGGCCCACATCCTGGAGCGGCTGGTAACCGGCGCAAGTGCCAAAGGCAGAGTCGTCGGCGTCGTCACGCGTCCCGATCGTCCGCGCGGGCGCGGGCTCGGAATGGAACCGAGCGAAGTCGGTGCGGTCGCGACGAAGCATCAGATTCCGACGTTGAAGCCGGTGAAAATTCGGACGCCGGAATTTCTTAGTGAGCTGAAAGCGTTCGAGCCCGATCTATTGGTGGTTGCGGCCTACGGAAGAATTCTGCCGAACACGATTCTCGACGTTCCGAAGATCGCGCCGATGAACGTGCACGCATCGCTGTTGCCGCGGCATCGCGGCGCCGCGCCTGTCGAGGGTGCGATCCTGGCGGGCGACGATGAGACGGGGGTCACGATCATGCGGATCGTCGAGCAAATGGACGCTGGCCCGATGTACTTCCAGCGCAAGACCCGAATCGAGCCGACCGACACGCAAGCAAAGTTGAAAGAAAAACTCGCGGAGCTTGGCGCAGTCGCGATGCTCGAAGCGATCGATCTCGCGGCGCGCGGAGCATTGATTGAAACGCCACAGGACGAATCGTCGACGACTTACACTGCTCAAATCGAAAAGAAAGACGCGATGATCGACTGGACGGCGAGTGCCGAACAAATCGAGCGGATGATCCGTGCTTACGATCCGTGGCCGGTTGCGCGCACGCAGTTGGGCGGCGACGAAGTTTTGATTTGGCGCGCAGCAGTCGAAGACGGCTCCAACGGAACTACCGGCACGATCGTCAGTGTGAAGCCGGCGCCGGTGGTCCAATGCGGCGCCGGACGACTCAGGTTGATCGAAGTACAAGCGGCGGGGCGAAAGAGAATGTCGGCGGTTGATTTCCTTCGCGGCAAACGCGTGGACGCCGGCGCGCGATTCGGCACATGAGCGAACATGTTGTCAGAGCGGGTGATCAAGGACTTGCCTCCAGGATGGCGGCGGTTGAGATTCTGTATCGGGTCGACCAGGAATCCGGGTATGCCGACGTTTTGCTTGGTGGACGGTTGCCTGATTTTGCGCCGGCTGATCGGCGCCTGATCACGCGGATGGTGCTGGGGACGATCGCGTGGCAGGGGCGGCTCGACTTTGAGCTGGCGCATCTGACGGGACGCAAGCTTGCCGGGATCCAGCCCGAAGCGCTCGCGATCATGCGCATTGGGCTTTTTCAGCTCCGACATCTCGACCGAATTCCGCAGCATGCGGTGGTCGATACCGCGGTCAGCATCGCCAAGCGAATCCCCAAGGCGCGCGACGCATCGGGCTTCATTAATGCCGTCATGCGCCGTGCGACTCGTGAGACTGCGCCGCTGCCGGTGCGGGAAAAAAATGAAAAAAGTTATCTTGCCGTTGCGTATTCGCATCCGCGGTGGATGGTTGAGCGGTTCGTCGATTGGTTTGGCGTCGCGGATGCTGAGCGGCTGATGACGGCGAACAATGACGCTGCGCCCAATGTTATCAGGCTGAATCTTGCGCGCGGCTCTCGTGCTGAAATTATCGAGAAGCTTAGTGCCGACGGTTTCGAGATTGGCGCACCGGGACGTGCGCCGGAAACGATCGTGCTGAACGGCGCGCCGCGATTCGAGTCGAGCGGGTATCGTGACGGTCTGTTCCATGCGCAATCCGAGGCGTCGCAGATGGCTGCGCGCATGTTGGCTCCTAAGGCTGGCGCTACAGTCGTGGATTGCGCGTCGGCGCCGGGCGGTAAAGCGACGCATCTGGCCGAGATGGTTGGCGAGCGCGGTCGAGTGATCGCGGTGGACTTCAATTTTAAAGGACTCAGGAACGCGCGCGAGCTCGCGCGACGATTGCGGCATCGTAATGTCGAGTTTGTCTGTACGGACCTGACCGCTGGCGCGCCGTTTGCGGGATCGAGTGTCGAGTACGTGCTCCTCGACGCGCCGTGTACCGGCCTCGGGACGTTGCGCGAGCATCCGGAGATCAAGTGGCGGCTGAAGCCGACCGACCCCGCGCGCATGGCGGCGATCCAATCGCGAATGCTCGAGCATGCGGCCGCGATAGTCCGTCCGGGAGGTGCGATCGTGTATTCGGTTTGCAGTATCGCGCCTGAGGAGGGCGAAAACGTGGTCGATGAATTTCTCGCGCGCCACCCGGATTTCGAAATCGATCGCGCCGTAGCGGGTCGAGACGAGTTTAGAGACGTTATCGATGCGCGAGGATTTATGAAGACGCGGCCCGACGTCGGCGGGCTCGACGGATTCTTTGCTGCGCGCTTGATTCGGCGCCAGGCTTGAAATAGTTGGTTGTACCAGTGGACCATCGCGTGATTCGTTTCGCACCGCGGTCGATTCGGCCTACGCTGGCATTCCTGGTTTGCGCAATCGCGTTCATGATCGCCGGATGTTCTTCGCAAAATTTCACGCCCGCGTCTGCGCCAGTGCCTGCCTCGAGCTACTATTCGTCTCCGCCGCAAAGTTATCGGGGAACACGAACTGAAGTCGCTTCATGGTATGGACCCGGATTCGCGGGACACCGCACGAGCAATGGCGAGATCTATAATCCGGAGGGGCTGACTGCTGCGTCCACCACGCTGCCGCTCGGCTCGCACGTGAGGGTCGTGAATCCCGACACCGGCCGATCGGTGGTGGTCCGAATCAACGATCGCGGCCCGTACGTGCACGGGCGCTCGCTTGACCTGTCGCATGGCGCGGCGCAGCAAATCGGGCTGACTGGGAAAGGCGTCGGCAGAGTGCAGCTGACGCCGACCGCGACCAGCACTCCATCGGCGACCTGGAATACATCGGAGTACGCTGAGAATTCGTTCACCGCCGCGCCCGTGCCCCGACATGTGAGTTACGTATCGTATCGGACCCGCACTACGGCTACCTCGATCAGAGTCGGTCGCCATCGCTATCATTCGTATTCGTCGCGGCGGATGGTTTCGAATCCGATCGGCAGCTGGCTTGCGAGTGCTATTCCTCGATTTTGATAGCTAGTGGAGCGCGCGAGGCGCGCGAACCGGTGACCGGAACCGGCTTCGCGTGCGCGAAGCTGTCCNNTCCCGTCGTCAGGATGACACAAATACGCGGAGCCGGAGGCGGGCACGGAGGCCCGCCCCACTGAGCCCGTCGGGCGCGCAGCGCATCGCAGAGATTCGCAATCCGTTCACGCTGTGGTTAATCTCTGCCTATGGCTTTTTCGCCCGGAGATCTTCACGACAAAATAGCGCCTTCGATTCTCTCTGCTGACTTCGCGCGGCTTGGCGATGAGGTTCGCGCGGTCGAGAAGGCCGGCGCCGACATGATTCA
>PMOH01000397.1:11708-19870 GCA_003161515.1 Deltaproteobacteria bacterium | reverse complement strand
TCAGGCATTATACCACCTGTGGGTAGTGAGCTACTTTGAATCCTTGCCGTCGTTCGACTCACTTGAAAGGTCCTGCACGGAGATGTTGATGCCGAAGGCTCTGATTGCCTGGAAGTAGAGATCTGGATGTCGATCATATGCTACCTGCAGATGTGATGGAGTTACCCATTTCATCTTGAGATCTATTGTGCCCCCAGCGTTGGCGTTATCCAGGACGTAGGGTCGAGCAGCCGGACCAGGGCAATCGAACGCTAAGACCTCTACCGGAGGCTGTGGAACACCGCTCTGCGCGAGGTACACGACGGTATCAATATTGGCCGATCCGAACCCGCCGTTCTGTATCGTGCGAACACTGGCAATCCAAAGCCCATCGGGAGATCGGACTTCTGCCTTCCAAATCGTCAGGGAATCAATCGTCGGGGGGCGACAACCGGATGTTGAGACGCAGATTCCAATGATTACGAGCGATATCGTTTTGAAACAGGTTTTCCAGCCCATTTTTGCCGGTGTTCTTAGCCAGCTCAATGTAGCTCACTACCACCTGTAGTGGTTTTGAGATGGCCGCGGTACCATCGGTGGGTTCGTTCCGCCAGAAAGTGTTTTTTGAGTGCACATTGGCTTCCGACAACCTAACTCCTAACTTCTTCCCGAGCGGGAAGGGGAACAAGAATTAGAGAAGAGGGCGGGGTGACACATGCCCTACAATTAACACAGAAAGTTCGGCAGGGTCAGGAGCAAAAGTTCATCCCCCGCCTTTGCCGAAACTGAACAGTAGCCTGCGAGGCGCGGCGCTACTGTTTGATGTCGTTGGAGAAGAGTTCGACCTTTGAGAAGACCGGTAGCTCGGTGCATGAGATCGAAAATCCGAAGGTGTCGCTCTGACCCGGCTGGATCGGATCGTAGTGCGGCTTCTCGTTCAGGATTTTTTCGACGTAAGGATCGTCCGCGAGGCTTTCGGCGTGGTGGTTGTAGAGGCTCTCGCCGTGGAGAACCTTTCCGTTCTTGTCCTCGAAGGCGAAGTGCAGGCGGACGTAGTCGATCGGCTTGTCGCTGGTGTTGGTGATTTTGCCGGAGACCACGAGATTCGGCGGCATACAGCATGAATGCATGATCACGTCGCGGGTGACCACGACCTTGAGCTGGTCGTTGGCGACGACCTGCGTCTTCGGATGATCGTAGCGGAGGTGCATGTCCTTTTCCGCCGCGGCTTGCTCGCTATCCTTAATCTCGACGCGTGTGCCGGCAAAGCTGGTGCTGGCTGTACCGAAAGCTACAAAAAGCGCGATCGCGATTAATTTTTTCATGTCATCGGCTCCCATTGCCGATCTTGGTGCGAGGCTTCGCCAATGTCAATCTGCTATTTGGACGAGATACATGGCGCCCAGCGAACACTTGCAGTTTATGGCCGCGGCTATCGCCGAAGCGCGTCGCGCCGAGGCGGAGAATGAAGTTCCGGTCGGCGCGGTCGCGGTCGCGGATGGCAGAGTCGTCGGTGCGGGGCATAACGAGCCGATCGGTCTCAATGATCCGACGGCGCATGCGGAAATCCTGGCGATTCGCGCGGCTGCCTCGACGCTCAAAACGTACCGGCTGAACGCGGTGACGATTTACGTGACGCTCGAGCCGTGCGTGATGTGCGTCGGCGCGATGCTGAATGCGCGAATCGCTCGGGTGGTTTACGGTGCGCGCGACGACAAGACGGGCGCGCTGGGGTCGGTGTACGATATCGGCCGCGACGGCAGATTGAACCATCGATTCGAAGTCGTCGGCGGCGTGATGGAGGCTGAGTGCGCGGAGTTGATGCGCGTATTTTTTCGCGCGCGTCGCGGCGGGACATAAAAAGGGGAGGGTGGGGCGATGGGCAATTTCAGATTCTATCGGCGCGTGTCGATTTTTCCGGGACTGTCGGTCAACGTTTCGAAGTCTGGGCCCAGTTTGACGGTCGGGATGCGCGGCGCGCATATGACGTTCGGCAGCAAGGGGATTCGCAGGACGGTCGGAATCCCCGGTACCGGTATCTATTATACGTCGCACACCGGATACCATTCGGGGGCGCATTCCGCGCACGTCGATCAGCCGATTTCGGAGAGTCAGCAGACGACCGCGCATGGGGTCGCGCAGATGATCGGGCTGATGGTCATCATCGGTGCGGTGGCGTTCTTGATTGCGATTGTCGGGTCGGTCGCGAACGGTAAGTGATCGATTCTACGACGCTTGCTGAGTGCGAGGTGTGTTGTTCGACGCGGTGGTCGGGCTGATACGAATCAGAAGAGTGCCCTCGCCGTATTTTTCTCCGCTGAGAGCAAACGTGTCGCCGCTCTCGAGCTTCATTTCGGCGGTCATCGCGGCCTGATTGCCATCGAACAGGACCACTTGCATCGCGATCATATTGCCGGCGATTGCACGCGGCATCACGTGAAGCGTTTTGCCTCCGGGCAGGTTGAACACCAGCATCTTGCCGGATTGAGTGCGCGCGCCGATGTGGCTAAAAGAGCCGGAGTTGGCGTCGGCGACGAAGGCCGAATCGACACGCACGTCAACCAGGCGAGTCGGCGCAATCGGCTGTCTGCGCGCGACGGTCTGAGGCATCGGCTGCGATTTTTTCAGCGAATCGGGGCCAACAATCGCAGTGTGTAGGGCAATCGCAAGCATCGCGACGGCGACAATTTTTGCGATTACGTCCAGTACCGATTTGGTAAATCCTTCGAGTGAAGGCGTGACCGCGATTTTCCTGAGTTCCTGGCCAATCGCCGAGTAGTCGGATTGAGCACCGGTGCACGAGGCGCACCCAGTTAGATGATGCGTGACCTCCTGCAGGGCGTTGGGCTCGAGCTCGCCGTCGCCGGCGGCGCTGAGCATCAGACCAATTTCGCTGCATTCGGGCATCTGGCGGTCGATGGCGGTTACGGTCACCTAAGCAATAGACGAGGTCAAGGCCTCGAAATTCACCTCCGAACAACCGTAGTCTGAGGGTGCTTTTACACGAAAACGCGGCGGGGTGCGATCAAACTCCCGCGGGGCGTGGGCTGGTTCTTTCGGCGTCCTTCAGCGTGTTACATTTTCAGCAATGAATGATTTGGATTCGATCGTAATCGATTGCGACTCGCATGTGATGGAGCCGCCTGATCTCTGGGAAAAGTATCTCGAGCCGAAGTTTCGCGATCGCGCCATTCGCATCATCAAGGATCCCGGCGACGGGCTCGAGGTCCTGATGGTCGATAACCAGCCGCTGTTGAAGGGGATGCTGGCGGGACTCGGCGGCGCCAATCAGCCGCGGCAGGAACTCTTCGTTCCGGGCCGGCTGGGTTACATGGACGGATGCCCGCCGGCGAGCTACCTGCCTGAGGCGCGGGTGAAGCTGCTCGACGAATGGGGCGTCAACTCGGGCGTGCTGTTCCCGACCGTAGGGATTTTGTGGGACGTCGAGGATCACGAACTCGCGGGCGCGTACGCGCGCGCCTACAACAACTGGATCAACGATTTCGCGAGCGCGGTGCGCAGCCGCGTGATTCCGATCGCGCATATCGCGTTGCAGGATGTGGAATCGGCGCTGGCCGAGCTCAAGCGATGTATCAAGCTGGGCTTCAAGGGAATTTTTCTCGCACCGGAAAATGTCGGCGGGCGGCGCTTCTCGCATCCTGACTTCGATCCGATTTGGCGCGAATGCGAAGCGGCCGGCATCCCCGCGTGCCTGCACGTGATCGTGCGCTTCAACCGCGCGCCCGGAATCATCGGGCAGTTCTACCAGCCCGGCGAGTTCCGCACCGTGTTCGGATTCGCGCTCGGCGGATTCGCGCAGGTGGTGCCGGCCGCGATGACGATGGTGGCCGACGGTTTGTTCGATCGGTTCCCGCGGCTCAAGGTCCTGTGCGTCGAGGCGGGATGCGGCTGGGCGCCGTACATCATGGATCGGATGGATCAAAAGTACGAGTTGCTCGGCTGGACCTATCCGACCAAGTTGAAACCGTCGGATTATTTTCGCCGCAATATCTGGGTGGTGGCGGAGCCCGAGGAGCGCACGATAGGGGCGGTGATGGAACTGCTCGGCGAGGATCGCGTGCTGTGGGGTTCGGATTTTCCGCATGTCGATTCCAATCTCGAAGCGCCGCATCTGATTCGAAATTCAATCTCGAATTTGAGTGACGCGCGGCAGCGCAAACTGCTCGGCGAGAACGCGCGGATAGTGTTCCCTGCCTAGTTCTTCGCTAGTGTACTGATACCAATGAAAAATTCAGAAGAGCGACGGGCACGCGATGCCGAGTGACAAGGCCAAACTGAACAAGGCGCTGATGGCGACCTGCGTCGCGTGCAACAAGCCGATATCAACCGAGAGCGCGGTCTCGTTGACGGGGGTCGAGGACGGGCATCACCGCCAGTACACGGTGTGCAACGCGTGTGCGAACGGCGGATGGCGTCCGCCGGGTTTCGTGGGAATGCTCGCGTTCCGCCGCGAGTAGCGAAAGTCGTCACGCGAAAAGGAGTCCCACGATGTCAGAATCTGCGGCACCTATTGCTCAAATCGTCGAGACCATGCGCGCTTTGGCAGGACCACACCCCGGGTTTCGCCCCGTTCATGCCAAAGGCTGCGTCTGCTACGGCACATTTCGCGGCGCACCACCGGCGCGCGGCGTGAGTCGGGCGGCGCACCTGCAAGGCGAATCTGTCCCGACGGTTATCCGCTTCTCTAATGCTCACGGGAATCCGGACGTGCACGATGGCGTACCCAGCCCGCGCGCGATGGCGGTAAAGTTTCAGTTACCTGATGGTAAGAACGCCGACATCCTGGCGCTCTCGATCGAGGGATTTCCCGCGCGGACTCCCGAAGACTTTTTGGCGTTCCTGCAAGCTCAGCTACCCGACAAGGCTACCGGACAACCTCGGCCCGACGCGGTGCCCCGTTTTTTGGAGAAGCATCCGTCCACTGGCGCGTTCATAGAGCGGCTGATGCAGAAGCCGGTGCCGGCTAGCTACGGTCAGAGCAGCTACCATGGCGAGCACGCGTTTAAATTCAGCGCCGCGGATGGCAGCAGCCGATTCGGCCGCTATCACTGGGTGCCCGAAGCGGGGGAGGTCTATCTCTCGCCCGATGATGCGAGCAAGCGCGGCGCGAATTTTCTCGGCGAGGAGCTAGAGAGCCGCCTGCGGAACGGTCCTGTTGTGTTCCGCCTTCTCCTGCAAGTGGCGGGGCAGACTGATCCGACAGACGATGTCACCGCCTTGTGGCCGGCCGATCGGCCTAAGGTTGAGCTTGGCCGGCTTGAAATAGCCCGCGTCTCAGCGACCGGCATCGCCGACGAGCGCCGCCTCGTGTTTGATCCCACCAACCTGACCGACGGCATCGAGCTCTCGGCCGACCCGATTCTACTGGCGCGATCGGCGGCGTACTCCATCTCATACGACCGCCGCAGCAAGGAAGAGTGAGCGACCGGCGTGCGCGAACTATCCGCGAGCAGCGGTCAGAGCAGAGAAGCCTGAACTGGCGCTGCGACTTTGGGATCGGTGGCTGAAAGTTTTTCGATTCGGCGTCTGACGTCGTCGGTGCACGCTGAAAAAAATCTTCGGTCCTAATCTCACTGCCCTGGGCTAAATATCAGGGTCAACTGTGCGATGGAAATCGGCGTGCCAGGTTCTCACGCCCAGTAGCCCGCCCACGTCTATTTCCTGGCGCGCCTGTACCGACAGATGGTCCAAATCTTTCATTTGCGCCAGCTCTTCTTCAACCAATGACATATGTCTTGGGACAGGAAGTAACCACCTCCAAACGCCGACGATCTTGAGCGGCACAAAAGTGCGCGCGTAGATCTGGGTAGACGTGATCGAATAGATTCTGTTGGAAATGTCGTTATGATCCGCTTTGACAAAGGCGAGACCGAAGCCTAGATGCGTGGCGATCTCTTTGATCAAAGGTGGCGCCTCGAATTCCGCCCCGATCTCGGCAACCCGAACGTCAATATGATTTGGCCGGAAACAGAATACGACTCGAGCAGGCCTAATGATGGTCACGTTTTGGAAATTCCCATCCGCGGAATCGTACCGCTCGACTGCCCCTTCCCAGCATCCAATAAACGGTGACGGTATCAGTGGGTTGGTCAGAGGCTGTGGGGGCGGTGGCAGTGTTCCGCCTACCAGGGGCGGCAACTCCAGAATGCGATTATTCTGCGACGGTGCGACCCCGAGAGCTTGATTGCCTCGCGGTGATTGGCTGCCGGGGAACTGGCCGCCCGACGGCGGCGCGAACTCCTGCTGCGGCTCGGCGACCGCTTGGGTTGGCGGTATGATCGCCAGGGATGCCAGCAACGATATAACCAGGAGGCCATTTTTCATTGAGCTTCCAAAGCTCTCAGCGAACACTCAGACCTTGTACAGGCGTTTTGCTTCGGTGCGGAGTTCGGAGCGGAAGTCGGGGTGGGCGATTGAGACCAGCTCGTCGATTCGATTGCGGATCGATTTGCCTTTGAGATTTGCGATGCCGTATTCGGTTGCTACGTGATGCACGAAGCCGCGCGGTGAGGTCACCACGCTGCCCGCGTCGAGCATCGGCACGATGCGCGAGATGCGCTTGCCCTGGACTATCGAGCTCGACGGCACGACGATCACAGTTTTGCCGCCCGCCAGGCACGCCGCGACGACGAACGCCGTCTGCCCGCCGGTGCCGGTGTACATCAGCGGTCCGATCGACTCGCCGTTGGTCTGTCCGGTCAAATCAACCGCCAGAGCGTTATTGATCGAGATGAGCCCTTCTTCCTGCGCGACGAAACGGATGTCGTCGGTGGTGTTGAAGTCGTACAGCGCGAATGCGGGATTGCCGTCGATGAAATCCAGCTCCTCGCGCGGCGTCAGCGGCGCGATACCGGCGCCTACCACGAGGCCCGGGAAAAGTCTCTTGTGCTTGCCGGTCAGCACGCCCGCCTCAACCAGCGGCGCGGTGTGGAGCGGAATGATTTCGGTCTGCATCCCGAGCTCGTGATGATTGAGCAGATGCTTGCACAGCATCCCGGACATCGAGCCGACGCCGATTTGGAGCGTCGCGCGGTCGGGGATCAGCTCCTTCGCGACAATTCCACAGACGGTCGCGATGTTTCGCGCTTCCTCTTCGCCCGGCTGCGGCAGGTTTATTTCCGGCAGCTCCATCGTGCGCTCGACGAAGTAGTCGATTTCCGAAATGTGAATCGAGTTGTCGCCGCCGACCCGAATTGATTTCTTGTCGATCTCCGCGATCGCCAGTTTCGCATTGCGCGCGAGCAGCTTCGACATGATCTGCGCTTCGCCGAAGTTGCAGTAGCCATGCTCGTCGGGCGGCGACACGGTCATCAGGTACACGTTGAAGTTGTCGAGCGCGGGCGGCAGATGCCCCGCGCGGTAGTACTGGATCGGCGTGAAGTCGGCGTCGCCGCGATGATAGATTGCGCGGTCGTACGGCGAGAGGTACATCGACTCGAGGCGGAAGCGCTCACCGAGTCCCGGCAAATCCCAATTCATGACAGCGGCGCCGTGATTGACCACGACGTTTTCGAGTTCCATCAAGCGGCCGGCGAGTGCGGGGCAAAGCTCGAACGGCGTCTGCTGCGCGATCGAAAGACAGACGCGGTCGCCTGACTTGATATGCGAGACAGCCTCGTCCGCGGCGACCAGCTTAGCGCCCAATTGCGCGCGCCAATCGTGCCCGACTCTTTCGCCGCGATGCTGACTCGGTGCGGTGGCCATCAGGCGGCGTCGGCGAGCGTGGTGTTGATTCCCATCTCACGCATAAAGGCCGACGTGCGCTCGTTGAGCAGCCCGACCTTCTGCATGTTGCTGACGACCGTCTGATGCATCTCGCGACGGAACAGTTTGCGGAACAGCGCGTATTCGCTGCCGAGCGCGATTTCCTTGCGCGCCTTTTGCACGGCCTGGATGTCGGCCGCGCTCATGCCCATCGATTCGTAGGCTTCGCGCGGGAATTGCCCGGTCATCACGAGCACCAGCGCCTCGCGCGTGAAATCTTCGAGCTCGTGCAGGTCGCCGGCGCTGAGTCCGCGAATCTCGTCGGGCAGGCTCAGGATCGAAAATCCCATGTGCCGCGATTCGTCGGCCAGGATGCGCTTGCAAATTCCGCGCAGCAAAGGATCTTTCGCCGTTTCCATCAGCATCCGGAACAGCGACACGGCGAACGTCTCGGCCAG
>PMOH01000397.1:0-11701 GCA_003161515.1 Deltaproteobacteria bacterium | reverse complement strand
TTCGCGTCGTTGCCGGGCACCATGTCGACGAGCTGGCTGCACGCGAGCATCGCGCCTTCTTCGCCGTGGAGCAGTTGCGAGAGCCGCCAGCACGAGAACTCGACGTTGAGGCGCTGGAAGTCGCGCGGCGCGAGCCGGTCGAGGGTTGGAGTGCCGTGTCCGTCGACAAGCTCGTCGGCGAAAATACCGCGATCGAGATCGACGTTGGTTGTCCAATCAACGTCGGTGGACGCGTTCCACTGGTCGCGCTTGGCATTCTCATACAGGCGGCGCAGATCGGGAGCCTCGACGTCGTAGTAGCGCTGGAAGGTGACGTCGAATGAAGTCGGGATTCGGTCGGCGATCGAATTCGATGGCATAAAAACGCACTCCTGGGCTCGCTAGAGAAATCTAACTCACGCTAGCAAATTCCGGCGTGATCGGAAAATCGAAGCGGCGCGGCTCGCGGATCGTCAATGCAAGCCGCCGGAGGCGCTGATTCTCTCGCCGGTCAGCCATGCTGCGTCGTCCGAGGCGAGAAATACGACCACCGGAGCGATGTCTTTGGGCAGTCCGAATCGCGCGCCGAGCGGAGTAGCTGCCGCACCGGCATCTCCGGGCGCGCTACCGACAAAGCCACTGCTGCGATTGCCCTCGGTATCGACCAGACCCGGAGCGACGGTGTTGACCCGGATTTTTCGAGGCCCTAACTCCTTCGCCAGCGCCATCGTGAGCGTATCGATCGCGCCCTTGGTCGCGGCGTAGAGAGCGGAGTTGGGAACTGGATCTTCGCTCGCGATCGAGCTGATGTTGATGATGCTGCCGCCGCTGCGCGGAAAATACTTCAAAGCTTCCTGGGTCGCGAGAATCGTCCCGAGCACGTTGATATCGAAGTGGCGATGGAACTCTTTCTCGGTGATCGCCTCGAACGGATTGAACTGGAACACGCCGGCGTTGTTCACCAACACGTCGATCGAGCCGAAGCTCTTCTGCGTTTCCTCGAACATGCGTTTCAGTTCGCCTACTCTGGTGACGTCGGCGCGAATCGCAATCGCCTTGCCGCCATTGCCGACGATTTCCGAGATAACGCGATCCGCTCCTTCCTTGCCCGAGGAATAGTTCACCGCGACGGCCGCTCCCGCCTGAGCCATCGCAATGGCAACTGCCGCTCCGATTCCTTTGGACGCGCCGGTAACGATAGCGACTTTGCCTGTCAGCTTATTCATCTTGATTTTCCTTCCTACTTTAGATTCAGGTGTAAACGGATTTGAAATTCACCGCTGTGCACTTTCAGGAACGGTGGCGTGTAAGGCATTCGTCCGATCATCGCAGTCTGCACGGCCGCCATCTGCTCGCTTGCTTCGAATCCGAACGCGATGAAGCCGAGACGGCGGAGCAAGGTCGTATCGGGAGAGGCCGGAATTGGATGTGAGATCAAGTTCGATGACATCAGAAGCTCATCGCTTGTTCGGGGATTCTCAATCAACAGTAGCAAACTCCGGAATTAGTGGAAAATCGAACCGCCTCGGCGGTCATCCAGACTTGTTAGCTTGACTGCGCGGGAGCAAACATCGATGCTCTTCTGTCGCGGAGAGGTTCGGGAGTTTGGTTTAACCGGCCTGACTCGAAATCAGGTGAGCCTAACGGCTCCGGGGGTTCGAATCCCTCCCTNNAGATTGCTAATCTGGCGTACTGGGTAACCGGTACCGAGGGTTCGAATCCCTCCCTCTCCGCCAATCGGTCTGCGCGTTCTGCGATTCTTCGCAGCCCGGACGCGCTTCCACTCTTTCCGGATTCCGCTGCTTTAATCAAACCCGCAATCTCCGTTGACTGCATTTTTCGCGTTCCAAGGCGCGCGCGTTCGGGCTGCGCGGCATCGACGGAAAAACCTGATACTGTCCGGGTACTTTTGATCGGTATGAAGTCGGGGCAGCCAAATGCGTCAGGTTGCGGAAACATCCGTTGACGAGAGAGGGGCTGAGGTGGCTATGGATCGTATAGATGTAGTTCACTTTCTGTGTCTCGGCTTGCGCTCCAAGGAAGACATCGAGAGCATTCGCTGTCGAGATTGAAACTATGACTTTTGGAGCCAATCCCAAACTCGGATTTCGGTGGTGTGGAGTCCTGATGGCACTGGCAAGCGCGGGTGCCATATCGCTCGTGGCCTTGCTTTCCTTCGGGGCCTACGGCGCGGCCATGATTCTCGCGAGGGTTGGTCCTTTACGCAACGCGTATCAATTTCTTTCCAGGGCTTACGACCGGTTACTCGATCAGCTCGGCCATGAAGTTCTGCAGGACTCCAGAGACACACCTGCGTTACGACTCATGGTTTCCATTAGCCTTAGCGCCGTACCAATTTTCCTGATCCAACTCGCTTTAGGGAAACCTCGACTGCTGCTCGCGATAGCTTTCTATATTTCCCTTTATGGTCTCAACTTCCAGCGGTTTGTGAGGATGTTCAGCGCCAAACATCTGGAAGCGCACAGGCGCCAGGGCTACTTCTCGGAGAAGTACGATAGGGTCTTCGGCCGCTACGTCGAATTCTTTCTAGGATATTTGTATGGAAACATTCCGGAACTGGATCGGACGGTTCACGTCCGTCTCCATCATAGAGAGAACGGTGGATTCGATGATACTGCAGCGTCCAGGGGCTACGATCGAACGAGTCGACTGGATTTCCTGTGGTATCTGTCGAACAACATTTGGACGGTTTTGGGGATTGCCCCATACGCCTACTTTAAGGCCAGGGGCGATGAAGAGAACCGAAGACGCCTGTTATGGGGTATGGTGCGGTACTATGCCTACTTCGGAGCTGTCTCTATCTACGACTGGAGAATTGGGATCGTGTTCGTGTTGGTTCCGCTTCTCTGCATGAACTTCATCGCGGCAATAATCGCATGGGTCCAGCACGCCTTTTACGACTCGGAACAGCCCGAGAACTACTTTGCGCATACCGTAACCGTTCTTGATGAGGTCAACTTCATGAACGAAGGATACCACCTTTGTCATCACCACCGAGCCGGCCTGCACTGGACCGAGATGCCGGTCCATCTCGAGCGGATTCGTAACAGGATGAGAGAGTCTGGCTCCTTAGTGTTCCGCGACCTGGATTTTATAGGACTTTTCCTCGAGTTGACCCTCCTTCGAAGAATGGATGTGCTTGCCGAGAAACTTGTCCCGTGGGAGCCCATGAATCACGAGCAGAGATTGGCTTTGCTGGCTAAGAGAACCAGGGTCGGTACTTATTCATTTGAGATAGAGGCAACGGCGGCGGTTGTCGCTGCTCAGAACCAGGGAATCTGATCGCGGAAAGCAGTTCGCATCAGACTGTGCCATCCGCCAATCGGTCTAGCATGTTTCCCTACATTCCGGGGCAGCGATGAAATCGGCGCGGGGGGCGCGATTCACCTTATCAATCAACGGTAGGTCGAGAGGTGCGTTCCCGGCACAAGCAAATGCTGTACGATGAAAATTCTATTGCCGCCGGAGATCTACACGGCTTTCGACAAACTGAGCCACATTCGCATGATCCTGCTGGCCGACGCGTATTTCCGGTCCGCATCAGCGAGCGCCGGCGCGCGCATCCAGGCACCGGTGAGGCGGTTGACGTAGTCCTCGAGCGCTTTGACCTGCGCCATGATTTGCGTCTCAACCGCTTCGGTTATCTCCGATTCAAGATGTGCCGATTTGGATCTGCATTGTACCCTCCGAGTCCGCCACGATTTATCGACTCCACGTTTCTTTAATTCATTCTTCGGTCTGAGTGCTGTTGGCGATGAAACGCCTGATATTGGGCGAAATTCGAACGGCAGCTTTAGCGTATGTATCCATCGGACACAGACGCCTGCCCTCTTGGCAACACAGTAGGATGAGGCGGTCGGATGCTGGCGAGCGTCATCTCGGTGGCGAGGTGACTTGCACTTTTGTTCTTCAGAGAACGTACGCGTCGGATTAATTAGCACTCGTCAGCGCTTACGCTTCCGAGAACCTGCCTGATTTGCGAGAAGTTTCGACCGGACGCCCAAAATTGGTCATCAGGGCACAACTGTTGCTCTGAGGCAGATGCGCTGCGCGAATCGGGCGCCGATCGGGGGAATTATGCGAGCTGGACGAATTTTCTCGACATTTCTGTTCGCAATCGGGGTCGCGGCGTTACCGCTGGCGGGCATGGCGCGCGCGGCCGACAGCGACGCCACCGATACTGCCGCGCTCAAGGAAATCAGGGCCGAGATGCGTCAACTGCGCGAGGACCGCAAGCGTGACCGCGAGGTCATTCGCTCGCTCGAGGTCAAGGTCCAGCAGCTCGAGACCAAAGACTCGAGGGTCGAGGTCACCACGCAGCAACTTCAGAGCACCGATCAAAAGCTGAAGGAGACCACGCTCGAGCTTCAGCAGACCAATCAACAGGTCCAGTCTCTGCAGACGAAGGTCAATGCGCCGATTGCGACGCCGCAGTTTGGCAATGCCGTCGAGCGATATCTCGGCTCGCACTCCTTCACGGTGACAGGAGCCGCTGGGGGCCAATTCGTTTACGACCAGCAGAGCGGCGCGCTCGACGGGCTGCATCATGCGTCGCAGAACTCGTTCTTCTTCGATTGGGAGCCGATGATCCTGTACCGCCCGGCGGACTGGATCCTGTTTCAGGGCGTGTTCAGCGCCGGGTTTGGAGCGACCGGGACGGGCACCGACCTGTCCACCGCAGATTTCCAGATTTTTCTCAACAAATATATGACGGTCGTCGGCGGCCTTTACGATCAGCCGTTCGGCGACTGGTACGAAGCCCAGAGCCCGATGTGGGTGAATCGGTTTGTCACCGCGCCGCTGCCGTTTGGGGTCGAGCCGGTGGTGCCGCCGGGTGAGCTAGGACTCCAGCTTCGCGGCGGCCTGCAATTCGGCAAGCTCGGTCAGGATCTTGACTACACGGTCTGGGGCGGGAACGGTCCCAATTTCAGCTCGCACGTCCTGGGCGCCGCGATGTCGAGTCCGACGTCGATTGCGTCCGCCGAGAGCAATGGGAAATCGATCGGCGCACGATTCCGAATCTATCCGCTACCGGTTGACTCCGAGATGGGCCGGCTCGAGCTTGGCGCGTCCACCTACAACGGCAAGTGGTTGAATGGGAACTGGTTCAACTCGTGGGGCGTGGATTTCAACTACTTCATCGGGAATCTGCAGGCTCGCGGTGAATGGCTGGAATCGTACCGCCAGATGCCGATGGGACAGAGCACCGACCATCGCCAGGGATGGTACGTGCAAGCAGGGTACTTCCTGACCGGGCTTAAAATTCCGGGCATCCCCGAGGTGATCAACAACTATCTGCGTCGATTCGAGCCGCTGGTGCGTTATTCGGGCGTCAACCAGCGCGGCGTCTCAACCGCCGACATCCAGGGCGCAACCGGCGTCGGCTTGGGCGGCACGCAAGTAGGACTGGTTCCCGACTTCGGCATCAACGGGTCGCCGGCTACCTACGCGCCGCATTCGCGAGAAGTCGCATTGGCGCTCGACTACTGGATCGCACCATCGATCGTTTGGCAGAACGAATTCGATATCGAGTTGCCGCGCGCGGGAGGACTTTTCGTCTCGCCCACCGGCGTCGAGACGCCCGCGGGTTCGATCCCGAACGATCACGCCTTCCTAAGCCAGTTCACGATCGGATTCTGAGCGGAGTCACGATGATGAAAAAAATATTCGTGGCAATCGTTCTTGCGACTCTCGCGATCGGATTTGGATCGCCGGGCGCGCGCGTGTCGGCGCAGGAGCAGGACAACATGTCGCCGGCCGAGCACAAGCGCCTGTTCCGCGAGGGCGCAAAGCTGTGGCCCGTGTACTGCAACACTTGTCACAACGCGCGGCCGGGAGGAGAGAAGGCTCCTTACGAGTGGGACATGATCATGATGCACATGCGTACGCTCGGCAACTTCCCGCAAGAAGACACGCAAGCGATTTTGGAATATCTCAAGGCCCGATGAATCGGGCGCCGGCCAGACCTAACACAATGAAACGGAGGACGATGTGAACCGACTCATCTCAATCCCGGGAGCTTACGCGATCATCGCGTGCGCGATCGTCGCGTGCGCGTTTGCTCCGGTGCGAGCCGCCGACATGGCTGCCGCCAAGACTAACTACGATACGTTCTGCGTAAAATGCCACGGACCCGGCGGCAAGGGCGACGGTCCTGCCGCGGCGACACTGTCCACCAGCCCGCGCAATTTCACCGATTGCGCCGCGATGGGCAAGATTACCGACGATACGATGTTCAACGTGATCAAGAATGGCGGCGCTGCCAACGGTCTCAGCAAAGACATGCAGGCGTGGAACGCGGGATTCGATGACGGCGAAATGCACGACCTCGTCGCCTACATCAGGACCTTCTGCAAGAAGTAAAAGCGATGAGCGACGGAAATTCGATCGACGCGACCCCGCGCGACTTGTGGTGGTTTCGCAAGAACGTGCCGTGCCTCGACGCGTGCCCGGTAAAGACTGACGCGGGCCGCTACGTTCAACTGATCGCGGAAGGACGCCTGGCGGAAGCGTATCGCGTCGCGCGATCGCCCAATCCGATCGCTTCGATATGCGGACGCGCGTGCGGCGCTCCATGCGAGGACGCATGCCGCCGCGGCAAGATCGATGCGCCCGTGACGATTCGCGCGCTCAAGCGTTTTCTCACCGAACAGTTCGGACCCGAAGCGCTGTCAACCAAAGGAGTCCGCGAGATGATCGCGGGACCGTCCGGCGGCAGCACAACTCCCGGTCACCTCGGCACGCTAGCTGCTCGTATAGATACTGAAAAAAGGGTCGCGGTCGTCGGCGCGGGGCCGGCCGGTCTCGCATGCGCAAACGATCTAGCGCTGATGGGCTACAGCGTGACGGTGTTCGAGGCGATGGAGCACGCGGGCGGAATGCTTCGATACGGAATCCCCGCTTACCGCCTGCCGCGCGACGTGATCGACTGCCAGGTCCGCGAGATAGAAGATCTCGGCGTAGAGTTTCGCTACTCGACTCCACTCAAAGCCGGCTTCGGAGTTCGCGAGCTGAAGGATCAAGGCTACGAAGCGATCTTCCTGGCGGTAGGCGCGTCGCGCGGGCGCGCAGTGCCGATTGAGGGCAGCGACGCCGACGGCGTGATCAAAGCGATCGACTACCTGCTCAATATAAATCGCGGCTACCGCGTTCCGTTGGGCGGCAAGGTCGTCGTGATCGGCGGCGGCCTCGTCGCGATCGATGCGGCGCGAACCGCGGTTCGTGCTCTCGTGCCCGGACTCGTCATGTCCGAGGAGGAAGAGCAGAGCGTCGCGGCCGGCACCATGCGCGTGGCGCTGGATGCGGCGCGCGAGGCGGCGCGGCGCGGTGCACTCGAAGTCACGGTCGCGAGTCTCGAGTCCGGCGCCGAGATGCCGGCGATGAAATCTGCGCAAGGCCGCGAGGAACTCGACATCGCGCGCGACGAAGGCGTCACATTTCTGCCCGGCTGGGGCCCGAAGCGAGTCATCATCCGCGACGGCCATGCGGTCGGAATCGAACTGGTGAAATGCGTCAAGGTATTCGACGACGCCGGCCGCTTCCGCCCGCAGTTCGACGACAACGATAAACGAGTCGTCGACGCCGACGCAGTGATACTCGCGATCGGGCAGGCGCCGGACCTCTCGTTCGTCACGCCCGAAGATGGAGTCACTGTGACGCCCGCAGGAACGCTCAAGATCGATCCAGTCACGCTCGAGACTGGTATCGCGGGCGTGTTCGCGGGTGGCGACGCGGCGTTTCCGCCGTCGCTGCTGATCACCTGCGCACAGCATGGCAAGGTCGCTGCGCGTGGTATCGACGCGTACCTGCGTGGCAAGCCGCTCGGGCAGCCGCGGATGCACGTCACGATCGAAGAACTCCCGACCGACACCTATAAGATGGTCGATCAATACGAGCAGAAGCATCGCGACATTCCACTGGTGCCGCTCTCGCGCCGCACCGGAATCACCGAAGTCGAATCCACCTTCACTGCCGACGACGCGCGCGAGCAGGCTGAGCGATGCCTCTACTGCCATATCCATCCGATTTACGACGGCGCGAAATGCATCCTGTGCAATCGATGCGTCGATATCTGCCCCGAGCATTGCCTGCACTTCACCCTCGCCGGTGAAATCGCCGATCAGGAGAGAGTTGCGAGCGTGATGGAGGAAGCGCAGGTGCGCAGCGCCTTCCTCTACGACGAGGCGAAGTGCATCCGCTGCGGCCTGTGCGCGACGCGGTGCCCGACCTCCGCAATTACTATGGAGCGCTTTCAGTTCGAAGAAACGGCCGGCTGATGGACGGTGATCGTCGAAAGATCCTGCGCTTCATCGGCAAGGGATCGGTGTTGGCCGCGTTCCTTGCGCAGATCGGCGCGGCCGGTCGCGCATTTTTCCCCAACGTGCTCTACGAGCCGCCGAGCCGCTTCAAGCTCAAGAAGCCCGACGATTATCCCGACGGTTACACGCTCGACGAAGCGCATCGGCTGTACGTGATCAAACAAAAGGATGCCTTCCACGTGATCTCCGCGATCTGCACACATCTCGGATGCAACGTGCAGTGGCGCGACACCGAGTTCGACTGCCCGTGCCACGGTAGCCGCTTCCGTCCCGACGGCACGGTGATCGGAGGGCCTGCGCCGCGTCCGCTCGACTGGTTTGCGACGACGGTTTCGCCCGATGGGTACCTGGAAGTCGATAGCGCAAAAGACGTGGCGCGCGATTTCCAGCTGGTTATCGGCGGCAACGGTAAGGCCTAACGGTGGGCGCGAAGTTCAAGGCGCTATGGCGCAAGACTTCGTGGGCATGGTCGCCCGAAAGCGATCGCGAATCGTCGGAAGCGATCGTCAAGAACTTCTGGCTCCACTGGTTCCCCGCAAAAGTCGCGCGCGCGAGCATGGACTGGAACTATTCGTTCTGGCTCGGCACCGCGTCGGCGTCGCTGCTGATGATCCTGACGGTCACCGGCCTGATGCTGATGTTCTTCTACGTGCCTTCGACGGAGCGCGCTTACGGCAGCATCAAGGATTTGCAGTACGCCGTCAGCTTTGGCCGCATCCTGAGAAATCAGCATCGATGGGCCGCGGAGGGAATGGTCGCCGTCGTGTACATCCATATGGCGCGAGTATTCTTCACCGGCGCGTACCGCGGCACTCGAGCGATCAACTGGGTGGCCGGCGTCGTGCTTTTTCTCGTGACGTTGTTCCTGTCATTCACCGGCTACCTGCTGCCGTGGGACCAGCTCGCATTCTGGGCAATCACCGTCGGGACCAGCATTGCGAAGCAGGCGCCATTCGTCGGCCCGACGATTCAGTTCCTTCTTCTCGGCGGCCACGAGATCGGACAGCAGACGCTGCTGCGATTTTACGTGCTGCATGTTTTCTTCCTGCCGGTGCTCGTGTGGATTCTGTTCGCCTATCACATGTGGCGCGTGCGCAAGGACGGCGGCCTCGCGGCGGTCGAGGGAATCCGCAACGCGCGCGTCATGGTTCCAAAGGCGACCCCGAAGACGAAGAGCTACTCACTGTTTGGACTTACCCCCGGCACTTCGGTGGCGGTGATGAGTTCCACCGGGCTCGAGGAGTCCGACCAGGTTTTTTCGTCGCCGAATATGTCGCGGCGAATCGCGCTGGTCTTCCTGGTCGTGTTCAATATCACGCTGCTGGCCGCGATCCTGTTCAACGCACCGCTCGAGGGCCTCGCGAATCCGTCAGTGACGCCGAATCCGGCGAAAGCGCCGTGGTACTTCGTCTGGCTGCAGGAGCTGGTCGCTTCAACCACGGTTCGATTCGGCGGTTATACCGTCAGCGGCGCGTTGCTGGGAGGAATATTGCTGCCGGGATTTTTGCTCGCAGTACTGACTGCGTGGCCATGGCTCGATCGTTCGCCAATTCGCGCGCAAGGACGATGGCTCGCGCCCGAGCGCAAGCGTCAGAACATGACGTTCGCCATCGCGACACTCGCGATCATCATTCTGATCATGGTCGGGGTTTATCTGCGCGGTCCCTACTGGCGGATCTACTGGCCCGGCCAGCCGCGCCCCGAGACCCCGCGACTCTACTGACATGGCCGACAAGAACGAATCGTTCGAGACGAAGGACTTCGGCTGGCTGGTCGCGATGTCGCTACTTTTCCTCGCCCTGGTCGCGGTCTGCTTCTGGCTCGAGTTCAGGACTGAGTGGGGACCGTATCAGCGGCAGTTTCCGCAATTGCTCGGTCATTACGGCAAGGGACAGGAAGCGCGCGACTTCCAGCCAGGGATTCAGCAGATCTGGATTCCGAAAATAGGCGTGACCGACCGTTGCATCACCTGCCATCTCGGCTACGAGTGGTCGTCGGTGCTTCCCGCAACGATCGCGGAGCCGTTGACGCCGCATCCGACGAACGACTGGATGACGAAGCATGAGTTCGCGAAATTCGGATGCACGCCGTGTCACGGCGGCGACGGCGCGGCGACGACTGTCGCGGGGGCGCATCAGGGCGGACGTGGATGGGAAGATCCGATGCTCTCGAATGCACTCGCGCAGCAGAATGGGCTCGCGATGAACGGGATGATCGAGATGCGATGCAACTTTTGTCATCGCCATGATGCGGCGACGCCGGGGATGGACGAGATCAATCTCGCCAAGGTGCTCTTCAAAAAGAAAAAATGCCTGCTGTGCCACGTCGTCGAAGGGCGCGGCGGCGCTACCGGCCCCGAGCTGACCTACGAGGGCGACCGGAATCCCGAATTACTGAACTTCGCGCACGTGACCGGTGATCACACGATGTTCAACTGGAACGTGCAGCATCTGACTAAGGCGAGCGCGGTCTCGCCGAAGACGGCGATGCCGGATTTCAACTTCAAACCCGAGGAATCGAGAGCGTTGACGCTTCTGCTGATGAGCTGGCGGCGGCTGACCTACCCGCCGGAATACATTCCGGATCCCGAAGTGGCTGCAGCCGCAATGCAACCGTCGCCAACGTCAACCGTAACTCCAACTCCGAGCGCGACGCCGGTTGCGCATTGAGCATTTCGACGAAATGGTGAACTCGTGAAGCTGAAAGTGTTGAAACTGCTTGCGGTGGGCGTCCTGCTGGCTATCGTGCAGCCTGCGATATCGGCGGCCGATGATGTGGCTGATGGGCATCGTTATTTCGTCCGCTATTGCGCGTCATGCCATGGCACGGACGGGCTCGGGGACGGGCCAGTGGCGAAGACTCTGGTCACGCCACCGGCAAATCTGCGCAAGCTTGGCGACAAATATGGAATGCCGCTGCGGGCGCATAAGATTGCCGAGTTCATCGACGGTCGCGATACGCCGCGAGCGCACGGAAATCACGAGATGCCGGTGTGGGGCGAGAAACTCTACGAGATGGGCGCGGGGGAGCGTGGCGAGTACGGGATCGGTGAAGTGATCGGGAAAATAATCGCGTACCTGAACACGATTCAGGATCGTCGAACCGCGATGCGATAGATCATTCCGCGACGACGCGGAATACGGGATAGCACGCAGCCACCTTCTCAAACTCCGCGAGCGACGCGTCGCGGCTGACGTCGAAGTGCGGTCGGGCGCCGGGCGCCACCTGCAGATAAGCCTTGAGGATCGGTGCGCGCCGCGGCACCGGCACTCCGAGCGCGACGCCGGTTGCGCATTGAGCATCCTGCCGGTAGTCGCAGAAGGAAAACTGGCCGGCATCGCCGATTACCCATCGTGCGCGAAGGCAAACTGATCCGCATCCTG